>JAYUBX010000212.1:0-7710 GCA_043740665.1 Candidatus Neomicrothrix sp. | reverse complement strand
CTGTTTCGGTCCCGACACCCTGCCCGAGGCCCGCAACCGCGGGTATCGCCCCTACCGGGGCAATGGGTCCGGCATCGCCAGCGACGAGGCCTAGCGCACCGGATGGAGAAGCTGTTCAACGCGCCGGACGGCACCGGCATCTGGGGCCATCTCGCCCGTCCGCGCAGCGCACCCGGAACGTGGGTGCCTGGCGTCATCATCTGCCACGGATTTCCCCCTGGTCGGGACGGCGGCGCGCTTTCGGCTCGGTCGTTCCCCGAGCTGGCCGACCGCATCGCCACCGAACTGGGGTGGGCGGTGCTGGTGTTCTGCTTCCGCGGCTGCGGCGAGAGCGAGGGCGATTTTTCGATGGGGGGATGGCTGGCCGACCTGCGGGCGGCCTCGGACTATCTGCACAGCCTGGACGAGGTGCAGGCGGTCTGGATGGCCGGCTTCGGTACCGGTGGCGCGCTGGCTGTCTGCGCGGCGGCTGACGATTCCCGGGTACGGGGGGTCGCGGCGATGGGTTCGCCGGCCGACTTCGACGACTGGGCCGGCCATCCCCGACGGTTGCTGCTGCACGCGCGCAACGTCGGCATCATCCGTTCGAAGTCCTACCCGCCGGCGTTCGACGTGTGGTCGCGTGAGCTGCGTGAGATCCGTGCCGTCGCTGCCGCTCCTCGGCTGCGGCCGCGCCCGCTGCTGGTACTGCACGGGTCGGAGGACGAGTCGGTGCCGGTGTTCGACGCCCGGGTGCTGGCCGACGCGCACGGCGATGCCGACCTGCGGGTGATCGATGGCGCCGGTCACCGGCTGCGCCACGACCCTCGCGCGGTCGCCGTGCTGCTCGGCTGGCTCGACCGCCAGCGAAACCAGGCCGCCACCACCACATGAGTGGGGTCAGTCGGCCTTGGTCCGGCCGGCGGCTTTGCGGGCCTTCTTGAACTCACGGACCTGAGCCAACGTTTCGGGTGAGCTGATGTCGGCCACCGAACGGGGAGTGGCATCGGAGAACGGCGCGGCCGCGGCTTCCCAGCCCTTGGGGCACTGGCCCATGCGCTTGGCCAGGATGGCCATGAAGATCTTGGCCTTCTCGTCGCCGTAGCCGGGCAGCTCGCGTAGCCGTCCATAGAGCTCGTCGCCGGTCGTGACGTTGCGCCAGATGGCGGCCGTGTCGCCGTCGTAGTGCTCGACGATGAACACGCACACGTCGTGGGCCCGCCGAGCCATGGCGGCCGGATAGCGGTGCATGGCCGGCTTGGCGCAGAAGATGGCGACCAGGTCTTCGGGGTCCATCGCCGCGATGGCGGTGGGGTCGAGGGCGCCGCCCAATCGATCCTTGAGTGTGGCCGGGCCCCGAAAGGCCCATTCCATCGGCACCTGCTGGTCGAGCAACATGCCGATCAGCAAGGCCAGCGGATCGGTCATCAGCAGTGTGTCGGCCGCTGGGTCGCCGGCGATGAACAGCGGCGCCGGTTTCCGGGTCGCCTTCTTGGGGGTGTTCGCAGTCGTTGCGGCCATGACGGCAATCCTACCGACCCAGCCCCGCCCCAACCTTGTGTCCCAGAGCGCGCCCTGGTGCGCAAAAACACCCAAGGTTCGGATGTCAGCGGGTGCGGGGGTCGGCCAGATCGGGGTCGATGTCGTGGCGCTTGATGGCGTCTGCGACAATCGAGCGGTCGACGGCGCCGTCGTCGGCGAGGGCCGCAAGGGTGGCGACCTCGACGTGGGCAGCGTCGGTCTCGAAGAACCGGCGCAGGGCCTCGCGAGTGTCGCTGCGGCCGAAGCCATCGGTGCCGAGCGGCACGAACCGGCGTCCGAGCGGGGCGAACCGGCTGATCTGGTCGGGCACCGCCTTCATGAAGTCGGTGACGGCGATGATCGGGCCGGCGCTCTGCGCCAGGAGGGCGGTGACGTCGGCGACCCGGGGCTCGTCGGTCGGGTGCAGGCGGTTCCAGCGTTCGGTTTCGAGGGCCTGTTCGCGTAGCCGCTTGTAGCTCGTGGCCGACCACAGCTCGGCGCCGATGCCGTGGTGTTCGGCCAGCGCGGCTTGGGCTTCACGGGCCGCCACCTGGGCCGAACCGGAGAACACGATGGTCGCCGTCGGCTCGAGGCCGTCGGGGGCGGGTGACCAGCGGTACAGCCCGTTGATGATGGCCTCGTCGGTGACGCCGTCCGGCTTGGCCGGCATCGGATAGTTCTCGTTGTAGAGCGTCAGGTAGTAGAAGACCGAGTCGCCGGCGCCAGTCGCACCGGTCTCGTCGGTCTGGCCATACATCCGTTGGATGCCGGCTCGGATGATGGCGGCCATCTCGTAGGCGAAGGCCGGGTCGTAGGCCTGGCAGGTGGGCACCGTCGAGGCCAGCACCAGGCTGTGGCCGTCCTGGTGCTGCAAGCCCTCACCGAGCAAGGTGGTGCGCCCGGCGGTGGCGGCCAGCATGAAGCCCTTGGCCTGGGCGTCGGCCGAGGCCCAGATCAGGTCGCCGACCCGTTGGAACCCGAACATCGAATAGAAGATGAAGAACGGCACCATGGGCACGCCCCGGTGGGCGTAGGACGTGCCGGCGGCGGTGAAGCTGGCCATGCCGCCGGCCTCGGTGATGCCTTCTTCGAGCAGCTGGCCGTCCTGGCTCTCGGTGTAGCTCAGCAACAGCTGCGAGTCGACGGGGTCGTAGTGCTGGCCGTGGGCGGCGTAGATACCGAACTCGCGGAACAGCGCATCCATGCCGAAGGTGCGGGCCTCGTCGGGGATGATCGGCACCATCCGGGGCCCGAAACCCTCGGTGCGGGCCAGGTTGCGCATCAGTCGGGTGAACGCCATGGTCGTCGACACCGACTGGGCGCCCGACCCGGCGTCGAGCTCGGCGAACGGCGCGTCGGGAGGCATCGCCAACGGGCGGCGGATGGCGACCGAACGCGACGGCAGCGGCCCGTCGAGGGCACGGCGGCGGTCCATCAGGTAGCGATGCTCGGGTGAGTCGACCGGAGGGCGGTAGTAGGGCGGGTCGTCGCCGTCGAGCGCATCCTCGGCGATCACGTCTTCGAGGTGCAGCCGGGTGCGCAGGGTGCGCAGCTGCAGGTTGGTCATCTTCTTGATCTGGTGGGTGGCGTTGCGGGCCTCGACCTCGGTGCCGAGCGTCCACCCCTTGACCGTCTTGGCCAGGATCACCGTGGGCGCGCCCTGCTGCTCGGTCGCCGCCTTGTACGCGGCGTAGAGCTTTCCGTAGTCGTGGCCACCCCGGGGCAGGTTGCGCAGGTCGTCGTCGCTGAGGTGCTCGACCAGCTGGCGCAACCGGGGATCGGGGCCGAAGAAGTGCTCGCGGATGTAGGCGCCGGTCTCGACGGCGAACCGTTGGAACTCGCCGTCGACCGTGGTGTTCATCTTGTGCAGCAGCACGCCGTCGACGTCTCGGCTGAGCAGCTCGTCCCAGCCCGAACCCCAGATCACCTTGATGACGTTCCAGCCGGCACCCCTGAAGCTTGCCTCGAGCTCCTGGATGATCTTGCCGTTGCCGCGCACGGGGCCGTCGAGCCGTTGCAGGTTGCAGTTGATGACCCACGTCAGGTTGTCGAGCCCCTCACGGGCGGCCAACGAGATCGAACCCAACGTCTCGGGCTCGTCGCACTCGCCGTCGCCGAGGAAGCACCACACCCTCGATCCACTGGTGTCGTCGAGGTGGCGATGGGCGAGGTACTGGTTGAAGCGAGCCTGGTAGATCGAGTTGATGGGACCGAGCCCCATCGACACCGTCGGGTACTCCCAGAAGTCGGGCATGAGCCATGGGTGGGGGTACGAACTCAGGCCACCGCCGCCGATCTCGCGACGGAAGTTGTCGAGGTGGCTCTCGTCGAGTCGACCCTCGAGAAAGGCGCGGGCGTAGATGCCGGGGGCGGCGTGACCTTGGATGTAGACGTGGTCGCCGGCCAGGCCACCGTCCTTGCCCCGGAAGAAGTGGTTGAACCCGACTTCGTAGAGCGCGGCCGACGACGCGTACGACGAGAGGTGCCCGCCGATGCCGTCGGCCCGCTTGTTGGCGTTGACCACCATGACGGCCGCGTTCCACCGGATGATGGCCCGGATGCGACGCTCGAGGTCGACGTCGCCGGGGAACCAGGCCTGCTCGTCGGTGGGGATGGTGTTGACGTAGGGGGTCGACACCTCGGCTGGCGTGCCGACGGTGCGTTCACGCGCCCGCTCGGTGAGCTTCGACATCAGGAACCGGGCGCGCACCTTGCCCTTGGCGTCGATGACGGCGTCGAGTGAATCGAGCCACTCGCCGGTCTCGGACGGGTCGGCGTCGTGCAACTGGTGGACGTAGCCGTCGATGGTCATCGGCTGAGGGCTCCTCGGACGGGGGGATACCGCTCCATGATGCCGGACCCGCTCGGTTACCGGTCGGTAACTGCGTGAACGCCCGTTGACGGTCGCCCGACCGGGTCGGACATGCGAGGATGCCGGGGTGGCGACGGTCGTGTACACCGATGGGGCGTGCAGCGGGAACCCCGGTCCCGGCGGTTGGGCCTGGGCGGTCGGCGGCGGGCCCTTTGCCAACGGCGCGGCGGCCCACACCACCAACCAACGCATGGAGATCATGGCCGCCTACGAGGCGGTCGTCGCCCTGCCCGGCACCCTCGAAGTGGTGAGCGACTCGACCTATGTCGTGAACTGTTTTCGGGACCGCTGGTGGGAGGGCTGGATCAAGCGCAACTGGCACAACTCCCAGCGCAAGCCGGTGGCCAACCGCGACCTGTGGGAGCCGTTCGTCGATCTGGTGCGCGACCGGCGCGACGTCACCTTTCGCTGGGTGAAGGGCCACAGCGGCGACCCCATGAACGACCTGGTCGATCGGTTGGCGGTCGAGGCCTGCGCCAACCAGATCGGCCGCACCGGCGACGGCGACCCCGGCGACCTGGGGCCGGCCGACCACGTGTACTCGTTCGCCGGGCGCGGCGTCACCGGCCCGGCCGCGGCGCGCGCTGCGCTGGCCGCCAGCGACGAGCCACCCTTCGCCGGCCATGGTGTGGCCGTGCTCGGCCACCGCCCGACCGAGCTGGGGGGCTACGACGACAACCTGTTCTCGGCGCGCGTCCGCATCAAGTTGGCCGAGATCCTGGCGGCCAAGGCGGCCATCATCGACGACCTCGTTGTGGTGAGCGGACTGCGGCTGGGCGCCGAGATGTTGGGGGCCGAGGCCGCCCTCGAGCTCGACCTGCCGCTGGTGGTGGTGCTGCCCTATCCCGACCCCGAGTCGGTCTGGCCGACGGTCAGTCAGGCCCGCTTCCGTGACGTGCGCGATCGCGCCGCTGCGGTCGTGCAGCTGCAGAAGAAGGCGCCGACCTCGAAGCAACAGGCCGGAGCCGCCCTCGCCCGTCGCGACGCGTGGATCGCCCGCCATGCGGCCGAGGCCGTCTTGGTCTGGGACGGTCAGGACGAGGCGCTGGGCAAGCTCTACCGATCACTCGAAGATCATCTCGGCGCCGACGTCTGGGTGCTCGACCCCCTGACCCTCGCGTAGGTGGCGACCATGTGGTTGGGATCCGACACCGGGGGCACGTTCACCGATCTGGTGGCGGCCGACGGGCGGATCCTCAAGGTGTTCTCCACGCCCGACGACCCCGGTCGCGCCATTCGGGACGGCGTCGCCGGGCTGAGCCCCGACGGGCCTCCCGACGGACTGGCCCACGGCACGACGGTTGGCACCAACGCGCTGCTGCAACGATCGGGCACAACCGTCGCGCTGGTGACCAACGAGGGTTTCGCCGACCTGATCGAGATCGCCCGCCAGGATCGTCCCGCCCTCTATGACCAGTCGGTCGACCGACCCGAGCCGCTGGTGGCCCGCCACCACCGATACGAAGTTGTCGGGCGTCTCGACGCCCACGGCGTCGAGATCGAGCCCATCGATCTGGCGAGCCTCGGCCCGCTCGACCCGGCGGTCGAGTCGGTCGCCGTGGTGCTGTTGCACAGCGACCTCGAACCGGGTCACGAGGTCGCGGTGGCCGCGGAGCTCGCCGCCCGGGGGTTCGACGTCACCGCGTCGCACCAGGTGTCACCCGAGTTCCGCGAATACGAGCGCACCGTCACCACCGTGATGAACGCCTACCTGCGGCCGGTCTGCCGGGCCTACTTGCAGGCGCTGACCGACACCGCCGGCGAGGTGCTGGTCATGACGTCGGCCGGTGGCGTGGTGCCGGTGGCCGAGGCGGCCGAACGTCCGGTCTCGTTGCTGTTGAGCGGACCTGCCGGGGGCGTGCTGGCGGGGGCCGAGGCGGCGACGGCCAACGGCTGGCCCGACGCCATCACCTTCGACATGGGCGGCACCAGCACCGATGTGTGCCTGGTGCTCGACGGGCGTCCGGCCCCGGCCGCCGAACGACTGGTGGCCGGGTTCGCGGTGCGGATGCCGTCGCTCGATGTGCACACCATCGGGGCCGGGGGAGGGTCGATCGCCGAGGTCGACGCCGGTGGCGCGCTGCTGGTGGGGCCGCGCAGCGCCGGCGCCACGCCCGGGCCGGCCTGCTACGCCCACGGGGGAACCCAGCCGACCGTGACCGACGCCGACCTGGTGGCCGGTCGTATCCCGGCCGACGTCGGCTTCCCCGGCATCGGCCTGCTCGACCGCGCCGCGGCGGTTGCCGCGCTCGACCGTGCCGGCGTCACTGCCGAGGCGGTGCTCGCGGTGGTGGACGCGGCGATGGTGCAGGCCCTGCGGGCCGTGTCCATCGAGCGGGGCGTCGACCCCCGTGCCTTGGCGCTCGTCGCCTTCGGGGGCGCCGGGCCGCTGCACGCGTGCACCCTGGCCGGCGCTCTCGGCCTGGCGGTGGTGATCATCCCGGCTCGCGCCGGCGTGCTGTCGGCCGTCGGCATTCTGGGCGCGCCGCGCCAGGTCGACCTGGTCGAATCGTGTCCTGATCCCCTCGACCACGACGGCGCCGAGCGGCGGTGCACCGCCTTGGCCGCCCGGGCGGCGATGCAGGTGACGGGAGCGGTCCCGCCCCAGCAGGCGCAGGTGGCGAGACATTCGGCCACGGTCAGCCTGGGTCCGGCCAACCAGGCCTGCCAGGTGATCACCGCGTTCGACTGTCGCTACGCCGGTCAGAGCCACGAGCTGTCGGTGAACGCCATCGATGCGTTCCACGTCGAGCACGAGCGTCGTAACGGTTACGCCCGACCCGACGCGCCGATCGAGGTCGTCGCCGTGCGCGTCTCGGCCCGCGTGGCGTCGCCGGTGTCGGCATCGTCGCTACCGGTGCCGATAGCATCGACCAGGGCCGACGTCACGATCGGGCCGGCGGTGATCGCCGAGCCTGACTGCACCATCTGGGTTCCGGGCGGCTGGCGGGCCGACCCCGGTGTGGCCGGCGCGCTGGTGCTCACCCGCGTCGAAGGGCCGCCGCCATGAGTCTCGACCCGGCGTCGCTGCAGATCCTGCTGTCGCGCCTGGCCGGCGTGGCCGAAGAGATGTCGGCGGTGCTGCGGCGGGCCGCCTTCAGCCCCAACATCAAGGAGCGCGCCGACTGCTCGGCCGCGCTGTTCACCGCCGACGGCGAGTTGCTGGCGCAGGCCGAGAACATCCCCGTGCATCTGGGGTCGATGCCGGCATCGGTGCGCCAGGCGATCGATCGGTTCGGTCCGACCGCGTCGCCTGGCGAGCGCATCCGGCCGGGGGAGCAGATCATCCTGAACGACCCGTTCGCCGGCGGCACGCACCTGAACGACATCACATTGGT
>JAYUBX010000211.1:0-4033 GCA_043740665.1 Candidatus Neomicrothrix sp. | reverse complement strand
GCCTCGTCGACGGCGGGAAAGTGGCCGGGATGGGTGCGACGAACGATCTCGGCTGTTTCGAGCGCTCGACGGGTGTTGGGTGTGCGGGTTGGGGTCCGGAACTCGATCCCTGCCCGTTGGCACTGGGCGCCGATCCGATCGAACACGATGGACAGGCGGCCGCCCGGCCGGACCGCTCGACCCTCGGCCGGAATCTCGGGATGTAGGTCGTAGGGCAGATCGACGACCGTGACCCCGAGCCGTCGGAAGACGGCCGAACGGTCGCGACCCAGCCAACACCACGGGCACAGGTAGTCACGCCACAGCAGAGCTTCCATCGAGGCGACCGTACCGGCCGTCGCGACGGGGTCGTACGATCAGCCGGTGCGCATCGCCACCTGGAATGTGAATTCGCTCAAGGCTCGTCTCCCTCGCGTCGAGGAATGGGTCGCCCAGACCCAGCCTGACGTGCTCTGCATGCAGGAGACCAAGCTGGCCGACGCTGCCTTTCCGGCCCTGGCGTTCGAGGCGCTGGGGTACGAGAGCGCCCACTTCGGTGAGGGTCGCTGGAACGGCGTGGCCATCATCAGTCGAGTGGGTCTCGACGACGTGGTCGCCGGATTCGCCGACGACGCCGAACCCGACCCCGAGGCCCGGCTGATCTGGGCGACGTGCGGCGGCGTGCGGGTGGCCAGCGTGTACGTGCCCAACGGCCGAGCGCTCGACGACGACCACTATCAGTACAAGTTGGCGTGGCTCGAGCGGCTGCGGGGTGTGCTCGATCAGGGCGAGGACCCGACCACCGATCTGGCGATCTGCGGCGATTTCAACATCGCCCCCGACGATCGTGACGTGTGGGACCCGGCGGCCATGGTCGACGTCACCCATGTCAGCCCGGCCGAACGCGAGGCGCTCCAGCGGCTCGAGGCGTGGGGCCTGGTCGACCCGTTCCGACGGCGCTACGAGGCTGGTGGTTTGTACTCGTGGTGGGACTATCGGGCCGGCAACTTCCACAAGGGCATCGGCATGCGCATCGATCTGATCCTGGCCACCGAATCGTTGGTGACCCGGTCGACCAGCGACCTGATCGACCGCAGCGCTCGCAAAGGCCAGAAGCCGAGCGACCATGCGCCCGTGATCGCCGACTTCGCCGACCCGACGTGACCGACAGACAGGATGGATCGATGAGCGACCCCGAGGTGCCGGACCCATCCGAGTTGGTGAAGTCGACGATCTACAGCCGGTGGCAGGAACCGCCCCCCGAGCAGATGACCGAGCGACGGATCGGCATGCGCGACCTGGCCGGCTCGGTGCGAACCATCATCGATCGGCTGGTCGCCACGGCCGCTCCGACCGAGCTGATCACCGAACTGGCCGACCAGCTGCGACAGACCGCCGGCCAGCTCGACTCGTGGCCCCACGGCACGCAGTACGAGGGGTTCGCCGAGGCGGCCAACGCCGGCGCCGACCCGCACGCCATGTTCGAACACAGTCCGTTCATCGGTCGCTCGAATCCGCTGGCGCCACCCATGTTCCTGCGTGACGTCAACGGCGTGGTCGAGGGTGAGGTGCGCTTCGGTTCGGCCTACGAGGGCCCGCCCGGTTGCGTCCACGGTGGCTACATCGCCGCGGTGTTCGACGAGCTCTTGGGCGCCACGCAGTCGCTCTCGGGCAACCCGGGTATGACGGCGCGGCTCTCGGTCGACTACCGCTCGCCGACGCCGTTGCACACCGACCTGCGCATGCGGGGTGAGCTCATCGCCATCGAGGGCCGCAAGATCTTCACCAAAGGCTGGCTCTACGCCCCCGACCCCGATGGGTCAGAACGGCTCTGTGCCGAATCCGACGGGTTGTTCGTCTCGATGAACTTCGGCGGATTCGCCAGTCTCAAGACCAAGCGGGAAGCGGCCGAACGCGATCGCCTCGCCGGTACCTGATCAGCCGGACCTGATCAGCCGGACCTGATCAGCCGGTCTCGATCAGTCGGCCCCATCCGCCAGGCGCTGCTCGATCAGCTGTTGCTCGGCCGCTGCGTGTTCCTTCAGGCCGCTCACCAGCGCCTTCTCGACCCGGCCACCCACCAGAGGAACCCGAACCTTGAGGTCGCCGTCGAGGCGACGAATCGCCTGGTCATCACCCGCGGGTCCGACCGATCGAAACGTGTAGTGGCCGGTGCAGGTGAGTCGGTCGGGATAGTGATCGGGTAGCAGGCAGGTGGTGGCGGACGCCGCATCGAGATCGAACACGAGTCGTTCGACCCAGGTCAGTCGGTCGGAATCGATGAAGGTCAACGCGGCGGACGGCAGGTCGCCGGTGTAGCCCTGTCGTAGGTCGATGCTGACGATGTGGCCCGACGTCGAGTGACTGACGATCTCGGGCACGCTGATCTGGGGTAGCCCGTCGAGCGTCGGATAGAAATCGGGGTCGGTGAACAGCTCCATGAGTTGGTCGACCGACAGGGCGAACCGCTGAGCAGCATCGAATCGCATCGGCTCAGGATGCCCCGTGTTCGGCCACGATGCCCAGGATCGCGTCGCCGAAGCGCTGGCCCTTGATCTCGCCGACGCCGGCGATGGCCAGCAGCTCGGCCGAGTTGGTGGGTCGGACGGCGGCGACCTCAACCAGCACCCGGTCGTGGAAGATGGCCGCGGGGGCGATGGCCGCGGCCCGGGCCTGGTGGCCACGCCAGGCGACGAGGGCGTCGAACGTGGCTCGGCCCGCGGGGTCGAGGTCGCGGGACGCGCCGGCCCCGCGAGGTGGCCAGCTTGGTTCAGTGGCCAGTTCGACGGCCAGGTCGGTGGTCCGTCGTCTCGACCGGTAGGTCGAGAGGAACGGCAGGGGATCAGCGGTGGTGGTGGCGGCCTGCAGGGCCTGGCAGGCCGCCTCGACCTGGTCAAGGTAGGGCGACCGGGTGCGGCTGACGGCCCGGCTACCAAAGGTGCGCAGCTCGGCCCAGGTGAGGTGCAGCTCGCGCTCGGCCCGGGTGGTGGCGACGTAGAAGAGGCGGCGCTCCTCGGCCAGTTCGTCGGCGTCGTCGGCGTGACCGATGGGCACCAGGCCCTGTTCGATGCCGGCCAGGTGCACGATCGGCCATTCGAGACCCTTGGCCGCGTGGAAGGTGGCGATCTCGACCGCGTCACCGTGCCCGTCGGGCTGGTCGGCGCGGGTCGCGGCGGTCAGCCAGGCGGCGAAGCCGACTCCGGTGGGCCGTGAGTCGATGGTGGCGAAGTCGCGCGCCAGACGGGCCAGGGCGGCGAGGTTGCCCGACCGGCCGTCGGCGTCGTGATCCGGTTCGGCTTCGGTGACCATCGGGTCGGGCTCGCCGCCGGCTGCCATCCGCGCCGCGGTCGCCTCGAGGTCGGTGATGGCGACGGAGAAGTCGCCGCGGTGGCGGCGGAAGTCGTCGAGCGCGGCTTGGACCTCGGGTTGGGCCAACAGGCTGCCGCCGCCCCGTACCCGAAACGGGATACCGGCCTGATGCAGCGACTGTTCAATGAGCGCGGTCTGGGCGTTGGTGCGGCACAGCACGGCCTGGGCGGACCACCGGGCTCCCGGGCCGTGATGGTCGCGCACGGTGCGGGCGATGGCGTGCGCCTCGGCGGTGTCGTCGGCCAGCATGCGGATGGTCGGCCGCGGACCGTCGGGCCGGTTGGCGAGCAGCGCCGACTCAGCCGACCGTCCCGGCCCAGCCGAACCGGTCGAATCATCGGCCAGGACCGCGTTGGCGACGGCCAGGATCTGGGGTGACGAGCGGTAGTTCTCGACCAGTCGGATCACTTCGCCCGCAGGGTAGCGATCGAGGAAGCCGGTGAGGGCGGTGGGATCAGCGCCGTTCCAGGTGTAGATGGCCTGATTGGGATCGCCGACGACACAGAGGTCGTCCCGGCCGCCGACCCACGCTTCGAGTAGACCGCGCTGCAACGGATTGACGTCCTGGAACTCGTCAACGAACACGTGCTGGAAACGCCAGCGCTGGGTCTGGGCGAAGTCACGGTCCTCGAGCAGGTCTCGGCGGCACAGCCGCAGCAGGTCGTCGAAATCGACCTTGCGCTGG
>JAYUBX010000210.1:0-12031 GCA_043740665.1 Candidatus Neomicrothrix sp. | reverse complement strand
GGCCAGGTATCACCCAGGCCGGCCCGCAAGGCGTCGGCGCTCATGCCTTCGACCTTCTCGAGCGTGCCGACGATCAGGTCGCGGTGCTCGACGCGGGTGGGCGCCAGTCCGAAGCCGCAGTTGCCCATCACCACCGTGGTCACCCCGTGCCAGGGCGACACGGTGAGCATGCGATCCCACAACACCTGCGCGTCGTAGTGGGTGTGGATGTCGACGAAGCCGGGGGCGACGACGCGACCCGTGGCATCGATGGTGGTGCTGGCATGGTCGGGCGCGTCGCCGAGAGCCACGATCCGGCCATCGACGATGCCGACGTCACCGCGATACCCGGCGCCGCCCGATCCGTCGATGATGGTGCCACCGATGATCTTGAGGTCGTAGGCCACGTCAGGGAGCTCCGACCGTCGCGCTGGCGACCGCGTCTTCGAGGCCGTAGAGCTCGATCACGTTGTCCCGCAGGATCCGGCTCGTGTCGCGGTCGGACAGATGGGCGGTGTGTTCGGCCAACATGTCCTGCGACCACGGCCAGGTCGAGTCGCTGTGGGGGAAGTCGTTGGCCCACATCAGCCGCTCGACGTTCATCAGGTCGGCCACTTTGAACGCCACCCAGTCGTCCTGGAACGTCACCGAGATGTTCTGGCTGAAGTACTCGCTCGGCCGCCGACTCAGTCGAGCGTGGTCCATCCAGTTGTGGTGGCGCTCGTAGGCGTGGTCCATCCGGTAGAGGTAGTGAGGCACCCAGCCGGCGTCGGCCTCGGCGCACACCACCTTCAGGTCGGGATGGCGTTCGAACACGCCACCGAACACCAGCGTGCCCATGACGTCCTGGCAGCTGCGCACGATGGTCAGGAAGCCGTTGATCTTGGGCCCCCGAACCTTGCCCGACGGCCCGGTCAGGATGTGGAACGACAGCGGCAACCCCATGGCGGCGGCGGTCTCGTAGAACCCGTCGTAGATCTCGCTGTCGTAGTCGGCGACACCGGGCAGCCCGGGCATCATCACGCCCTTGAGGCCCAGTTCCTTGATGCGGAGCAGGTCGGCGATGCCGGCCTCGGGCGTCACCATGGCCGTCTGCCCCTGACCGAACAAGCGGTCGGGATGGGCCGAGCAGTACTCGGCGATCCAGAGGTTGTAGGCGTCCATGCACGCCTGCTTGTACTCAAGGTCGTCGTGATTGCACAGGACCATCCCGACGGTGGGATAGATGATCTCGCCGGTGACGCCGTCACGGTCCTGCTCGGGTAGGCGGGCGTCGGGATCCCACCCACCCCGATGCAGCTCGTCGAAGTTCACGCCGAGCACGGTGATCTCGTCGGCCGGTTTGCCGGCGGCGGCCACCAGTCCCATCGGTACCGGTCGGGCCATGCCCGGGATCACGAACAGGTCGCCCTTGTCGTCGTCGTGATGCATGAAGGGCGCCCGGTCGCGGAAGGCCGGCGCGATGCGGTCGGTGTAGCAGTCGGGCGGCTCGGTGATGTGTGAGTCGGCCGAGATGATTGGGCCTTCGATGACAGCCATGCGGACTCCCCCGTCGTGTCGCCCGATCGGCCTGGTCGCAGCGACCATTCTGAACGACGTTTGATTTGAACGTGGTTCAGTATCCGGCTGGGCGACCGATCCGTCAACCTCCACCGGGCTGCGGCGCAGGGAGGGGCGCGGTCAGATCCCGATCACGTTGGGGCGGGGGTGGCCCTCGGCTTCGCACATGGCCAGGTAGAACTCGAGCACGGTGCCGGCGTCGATCACCATCTCGACACCGCCGTCGGCGTCGAGGTTGAGGTTGGCGCCATGGATGGTGAACCACACGTCGGTTTCTTCGGTGTTGTCGTCGAGCACGGTCAGCGTGTGGACCGAACCGGCCGGTTCGTAGAGGTACGAGCCGGCCCGATTGACCTCGGGATACTCGGCGTACTTCCACGCGCCGGTCTGGGTGAAGGCAAACACCGGGCCGGTGTGGCGGTGGCGCTGCACGACCATGCCGGGACGGAACTTGTTACGGATCACCCAGAGGCCGGCGTCGATGTCGACCTGCAGCAGCTGCAGCTTGGATCCGTCACCCAGATCGACGAACGGCAGCTCGTCCTCGCCTCGGTGGATGGTCTGCGGGATTCCTTCGAGGATCGTCATGACGCCATGAAAGCAGACCTGGATCGACCATGCCCACAGCAGGAGACATTCGCCTCTGCCTCTGCGCCTCCGGTAGCGTCATCCCCCTATGCCTCGCAGGATCGACGTCGAACTCACCAGCAGCCGCGATGACGGCACGTGGACCTGGCGCGCTGCCGGGGCCCGCCAGCCGAAGGGCGAGCTTGACGGTTCGCTGCTCTACGCGGGCGCCGCCGTGGGTGATGTCGTCAAGGTCGAGGCCGATTTCGACATCGAGGGCATCACCATCACGGGCGTCACTCCGCCCAAGGGTCCCCGCAAGGAAGCCGCGCGGATCGACGTCGTCGGCACGCCGGTCCGGGACGACCAGCTCGTCACCAGCACGCTGGTCGGCAAGGGCGGCGGCCGCGGTGGTCGTCGCGACGACCGCGGGTCGCGTGATGACCGAGACGGCCGTGAGCGTCGTGGGCCTCGTACCAACCGCAGTGGACGCTCCGACGACGGCCGCCCGGGTGGTGGTCGGCCCGATGGTGGTGGTCCCGGTGCCGATCGGCGTCTTCGCCGTGACGGCCCTTCCAGCGAGCGGACCAGCACCCAGGGCCGTGATCGTCCCGCTCGGCCACCCCGCCCCATGCCCGACGCCCGCCCGAAGGCCAAGCGTCTGCGAGCCGGTCGCATCCACCGTAACGAGGTGCTGGCCGGGCTCCCCGAGGAGCACCGCCCGATTGCCGAAGCGGTGCTGCGGGGTGGTATCCCCGCCGTGCGCCAAGCAGTCGAGAAGCAGAACGAATTGGCCAAGGAGTCGGGCGCGCCCGAGATCAAGGCCGACGGCATGGTGTCGATCGGCGAGCAGCTGCTGCCGGCCTTGCGCACTGCGGAATGGCACGACCGGGCCGACGCGGCGCTGGCCGATGTCGACGAGCTCGACCTGCGCGATCTGCGCTCGGTCGTGGTGGCCGCTGATGTCGCCGCCCGTGACGAAGCCACTCGCGAGCTGGCTCAGAACCTGCGCGAGGCGCTGGCTCGACGGGTCGAGCAGGAACACGCAGCCTGGCTGGCCGAGGTGGCCGAGACCTTGGCTGACGGTCGCACCGTCCGGGCCCTGCGCCTGAGTTCGCGGCCGCCCAAGGCCGGATCGCCGCTGCCCCCCGAGTTGGCCACCAAGCTGACCGAGGCGGCCAACGAGGCCCTCACCGCCGACACCGGACCCGACCGGTTCGCCACCGTGCTCGACGCCTTGGCCTATTCGCCGGTTCGTCAGGCCGTGGTGCCCCAGGGCGTGCCAGCCGAGCCGGGCGAGGCCCTGCTCACCGCGGTGAAAAAGATCAGCGGGCGCGTGCCCCAGATCGCCAAGCTGTTCGGGATCGAGGCGTCGCCGACCAAGCCGGCGCGTGGCCGTGGCCCCCGGTCCGGCCCGCGTAGCGGCCCCCGTTCACGCCCGGTGCCGGCTCCGCCCGATCTGGGTGCGGCCACTCCGCCGGCCGACACGGCGCCTGCTCCGGCCGAGACGGCCCCCGCGCCGGTCGAGGACCCGGCGGCGGCGGTCGACAACCCCGACGTGATCGAGCAGCACCAGGCGGTCACCGATGACGCCAGTGCGGCCGTCGCGGCCGAAGATCCCACGCCAATGGTCGTCGAGGCCATGGACGCGGCTCCCGACAACCCCGACGTGATCGAACAGCACCAGCCGGTGCCCGACGAGGCCGAGGCCGACGAGCGCTGATCCCAGGGCGCTAGCGCTCGAGGAGCGCCAGCACGTCCAAGGGTGATCGAAGTACCGCGTCCCCGGGCTCGGCTCGGGTGCGGGGGTTCCAGCCAGCCAGCCCGAAGGGCACGCCGATTTCGGCGGCACACGCCCGGTCGTGGTTGGTGTCGCCCACGAACGCGATCTCGGTGGCCGTCACGCCGAGGGCAACGAGTACGGGGCCGAGCTGTTTCGGTCCGTCAAACGCATCACTGAACAGCGCGACATCGGGCTTCCAGCCGAGGCGATCGAGCTCGGCGTGGCCCGAGCGTGGCTGCTTGTTGGAGCACACCGCCCATCGGGTCCCCTCGATGTGGCTTAGCAGCTCGATCACGCCGGGAAAGGGTTGAGCCAGCCCAGGGTCGTAGAGGTCGAGGAAGGCTTCGACCTCGATGCCGTGGCGGGCGCATTCGTCGGCCAACACGTGGCCGAAGGTGATGTCCTCGGGGGCGACGCCGAGAGCGATGAACGGTGCGACCAGCGCCTCGTCGGTATCGAGCAGCGTGCCGTCCAGATCGAAGACCGCCAGGCGCGGCGCGTGACGGGTCATGTGGTGCGGGGCAGGACGACCGACTCGCGGCTGGCCCGGCCGCGGTAGGCCCCGGTGAGGGCATCCTCGTCCCACTGAGCGGCGCACGACGAGCAGCCGCACGAGTCGAGACGTACCGAGGCGAGGTACAGGCGCTGGACGTCGTACGACAGGCAGAACGGGCATTGGAGATGTCCCGGATTGTCAGCCACGCGGTCTCCTCCCCTGATCGAATGGTCAGCGTAGCGAACGGCACGCGTCCGGTCGTGATCCTCATCGGCCGCCGTCGCCCGATAGTGGGCCCCAGCCGGCAGAGTCGCGTCGAGAAGCCGGCCCGGTCGGCCAGCAGGCAGGGTGAGCACGCCGAACCCGAGATCATCGACTACGAGGCCCTTCCTCGCTGAGTGGGCCGTCACATGGCCCGAGATCGGGCCCGCTGACTAGGGTCTGTGCCATGGTCGACTACGAAATCCGCGGACGCATCGGTGTCCTCAAAATCAACCGCCCCGACAAGAAGAACGCCGTCAACGGTGACGTGGCTCAGGGCATGGAAGCAGCCATCGACAAGCTCGAGGCCGATCCTGATGTGTGGGTGGGGGTGCTCACCGGCGAAGGCAACGTCTTCTGCGCCGGTGCCGACCTCAAAGCCATCAGCGAGGGTCGGGCCGGCGAGCTGGCCACCGAGCGAGGTGGCTTCGCCGGCATCACCAGCCGTCAGCGCACCAAGCCGATCATTGCCGCGGTCGACGGTCCCGCCCTCGCCGGTGGCACCGAGATCGTGCTCAGCTGCGAGCTGGTCGTGGCCAGCAGCTCGGCCACCTTCGGCATCCCCGAGGCCAAGCGGTCGCTGGTTGCCGCGGCGGGCGGGCTGTTCCGCCTGCCCCGCCTGCTGCCCCGCAACATCGCCCTCGAGATGGGCCTGACCGGTGATCCCATCTCGGCGGAGCGGGCTCATCACTTCGGTCTGGTCAACGAGCTATGCGAGCCCGGCCAAGCCCTCGAGACCGCCCTGGTGCTGGCCGGCCGCATCGCCGCCAACGCTCCGCTTGCGGTGCGAGAGACGTTGCGCCTGATGCTCGAGCTGCCGCTGGCCGACGACGAGACCGGCTTCCGTGAGTCGGGCAAGTCGATGATGAGCCTGGCCGACAGTGAAGACTTCTGGGAAGGCCCGAAGGCGTTCCTCGAGAAGCGCGAGCCCGAGTGGAAAGGCCGCTGACCTCAGCCCGACCGATCTCGCTCTGATCACCTGGCTCGATGTCAGTCCAGTCAGGTGATGACGTCGAGAATGCCGTGCTCGTGCAGGAACTCGGCCAGGCCGTCGACCAGATTGCGGTCGATGACCTGGCCGAGCGGCACCCAGGCGGCCTCGGCGGCGTCATCGCCGCCGACCGGTTCGGTGTCGTCGAGCACGGTCACCTCGAAGTCGAGGATCACGAAGTGGTGGCCCAGGTTGTCGTCGTCGATCTGCTCGACCCAGCCGAGGAACTCGCCGCAGACCGACTCGAGCCCGGTTTCTTCGCGCACCTCTCGGGTGACCGCCTCGGCCAGCGTCTCACCGTGTTCGACCCGGCCGCCCGGCACGGACCACCGCCCCGCCCCGGGGCCGTGACCGCGACGGATGAGCAGCAGGTTGCCGTCATGCAGGGCGATGCCGCCGACGCACACTTCGGGTCGGGTGGTCACGGCTGCTCGAGTGATCGGTGCACCAGGATGGCTCGGGCGGTCAGCCCGAACGTCTCGAAGAAGTTCTTGGTGTGGCGGTTTCCGGGCAGCACCACCGCGTCGATGCCGATGCAGTGACGCTCACGACACCAGGCGATGAGCTCGTCCATCATCACTTCTCCCACGCCGACCCCGCGTGCTTCGGGATGGGTGAACAGGTCATCGACGACACCGAGCGGCCGACCGTCAGGCAGCCCCTGCAGCCGCACCATGGCGTACCCGACGATGGTGTCGTCGATCGTGCCGACCACCACCAGCCGGCCCGGGTCGGTCAGATCGGTCTGGAAGCTCTCGGCCAGCGGTTCGTGCCGGCCCAGGGTCTGGACCCACATGTCGCCGCCACGAGTGGGCCGCAGTTCGTCGATCGCTTCGCGGGCCAGCTGTTCGAGTTCGAGGAGGTCAGCGATCGTGGCCCGCCGGGCGTTCTCCACGACGATCAGGCCGACTGCAATTGAGCGATCTTGCCGAGGATGGTCTTGCGTCCCCGCTCGGCCGCCTCGTAGCGCCGGACCGCTTCGAGCTCATCGGGTGACAGGCCACCCAGTCGGGGTATGACCTGTGACGCCGAGAGGTTGTCGTAGTCGGGGATGGCGAGTTCGTCGACGTCGGGTGCCGGGCTGGCTGACGGATCGACCAAGTCGTCGACCGGACGATCGACCGAAACCTCAGCGGTGGGCTCGGCGGCCGGAGCGCTGGTGAACACGACCTCCTCGGCTTCGAAGGCCTCGACCCCGGCGGGATCGGTCGGCTCGGACTCTTCGGGCAGCACGCCCAGAGCCTGCAGCACTGCCGCGACCTGGGTCTGGCTCTGCCCCAGGTAGCCCTCGACCTGCTTCGACCCGTGCTCGACCGCGTACTTGCCGATCACCTTGGCCAGTACGACCTGGTTGCGACCTCGATCGACGAACCGGGGAAACAGCTGCCGGGCGTCGAGGGCGAAGCCGAGCGGCGCGTAGACGAACACCTCGAACCACTGCTCGACCGGGGACCGCGGCCGACTCGAGCCCGAGCCGCCCGAGTTGGTGCCCGGCACGGCAGACGGGTAGATCGGTCGGTTGTGGATGCGACGATCGCCGGCGTCAGCCATGGCACGGCCCCGATCGGGGGGCTACTTCTTCGCTTTCTGGAGCTGGGTGATCGCCGGGCAGTCGGACTCGCCCACCGGGCACGTCATGGCATCAGCCGGTCCGAACTGACCCCGATTGACCAACAGGAAGCACCCCGTGCAGGTGAACTCGTTGGCCTTCTTCGGAGTGACCCCATCGGGCGTCTCCGGGGCCCGGGTGTCGACCACCTCGACCTCGTCCTCGTCGGGTTCGTCCTCGGGAGCGGCGATCCGGTCCTTCAGGATCGCATCGAGATCGGCCTCGACGTCGTCGGGATCGACGACGTCGTCGTCGTCCTCGACCTCTTCGTCGCCGGCGGCGGCTTTCTTGCGGCCTCGCGGGGCCGGCTCGTCGTCGACGTCCTCGTCAGGCTCGGCGACCAGCGCGTCATCGTCGACGACGAGCACCTCGTCGACTTCGGCTCCATCTTCGAGATCCTCAGGATCCAACTCGTCGACATCGACATCGAGATCACCTTCGATCTCCACCTCGAACTCTTGGTCGATTACGTCGTCGTCAGCCATAGTGTCCTTGCGTCAGGCCGGGAGGTCAGTGTTTCCCGCGGCGGGATGATAGACACAGCCGACCCCGTGGATGCGAGTCCGCCGGGAATTCGTTGGCGGAGTGCGGCTGTGAAGTCGTGCGGCTCGGTGCGGCGTCGAGGCGGTTCAGCCACCCTGACGGCGTGCTTCTGCTCGCCGTTCAGCGTCGAGTCGCTCCAGCGCCGGCTCGGGGGTGTGGTCGACGTAGCGCATCATTTCGGCCACGGCGCGGTGGCCGGCTTCGTCAGCGATCAGCCGGTGCATCTCCTGGCCCACCACTCGGTAGGCGGGATGGCCCTGGGGCGTGGTGCGCAGTTCGAGCATGTGCATGGCTTCCCGGGCATTCATCTGCATCACGAAGCGAACCTTGTAAGCCAGCGATACGGCATAGGACGCTTCGGCCGGAAAACGGTCGACCATGGCTTCGTAGAGCGAAGCCGATCGTTCCATGGCCGCATCGAAGCTGGCGGTCTGCCCGGCGGCATCGACCGCTTCGGGTCGGGTGTAGCCCAGGTTGGGGGTGAGGGCCTGCCACTCGATGGTGAGCATGCGATGGCGTTGCAGATCGCGAAAGGCGCCGTAGTCGGTCACGACGTCGAACCGGTAGCCGGCCCGTTCGAGCGCCCGGCCCGGCTTGTGGCGCCGGTTGCTGCGGTCGCCCACGTAGGCCTGCATGACGGCCAACCGATCGTCGATCGACATGGCCTGCACCCGTCGCTCGATCTGGTCTTCGGGCAGCGACAGATGCGAGTACAGCATGGCGGTGACCAGCTTGACCTCGGCATCGGGGTCGAAATCGATGAGCCGCACCAGCGGTGCCGGGTCGACCGGTGTGGTGGTCGGGAAGAGCCGTTCGGCGATTTCGTCCATGGCGTGGCGACGGTCACCCAGATATGCGCTCCAGACCACCCCTCGATCGTCGAGGTCGACCCGCTTCAGGAACGACGGGATCACCTTGCGTAGTTCTTCGAGCATCAGGTCGGCGTACGAGCGAGCCTCGGGCAAGGGATGGGACCGCATGCGCAGCAGCAGTTGTTCGTAGCCCTGGCCGGTGCCGTAGATCCCGACGTTCGACAGCGAGGCCGCCGGCAGGATGCCTCGCAGTGAGTCGAATGCTTTGGCCCGGATCGCCTGGCGGTAGACGAAATCAGAATCGTCGGCGTTCTTGGGGAAGCGGTCGCGAAAGAAGTCCTGCATGGGCGACAGCAGCTCGGCGTAGGTGTCGAACATGCGGTCCATGTCGCCCACGTAGCGCGTGCCCAGCGACGACATCAAGACATCGGGATCGCGGTGGAACCGGTAGCGGCCCCCGATGCGGGCGTCGTAGGCGATGTAGCGAGTGGATTGTTCGAGGTAGGCCATGAGGCGGCCCCACTCGAGCACCTTGGTGAGCAGGTTCGAGGCCTGCTCACACGCCAGGTGCACCCCGCCGAGCTGCGCCACCGAGTCGTCGCCGTACTCGAAGAAGACCTTGTCGTAGAGCTCTTCGGCGCGGCGTAGGCCGACCGTGGCGTCGATGGTGGCGTCGCCCGAGATGTCGAGCTCGTTGACGAACTCGTCGAGGAAGAGGCGTCGCAGGCTCTTGGACGAGCGCGAATAGCGCGCGAACAGGGCTCCCTTGACGACCTCGGGCAGGTTCACGAGGGCAAAGACCGGCCCATCGAGGTTGGTGAAGTACCGGCGGAGGACGTCAGACTCCGGCTCGGTGAACTCTTCGGCGACGTAGACGCTCACGATCGGCGAGAGTAGAAGGTCGGTCTGGTTCCGTCGCGGATGGCGCGCGACCCCGTTCGGGGCGTGGTCATGGGTGGGTGGGTCGCGCCGCACTCATGCGTCGCCGATCGCCCGAAACTCGGTGGTGGCCGCTTCGAGGGCCTCAGGCCGCAGCCAGAGGTCAGCGATGGTCATGGCCAGGCTCTTGGCCCCGTCGAGCACCGCCGCGTCACCGTCGGGGCCTCGGGCGTAGCCGGCGAACTCGGGGGTGTGGATCGACACATGGGCCGGCGACACCTTGATCATCGGATGGATACTGGGCACCTCGTAGCTCACATTGCCCATATCGGTGCTGCCGACGACCGAGAAGTTGTTGTCCGGTCGGCTCGGGGGGCGCCCCAACTGGCCAGCGTTGACGGCGTAGAGGTCAACGATCGCCGCGTTGTCGCGCATGTCGGCGTAGACCGGCTCTTGCCACTCGAACTCCATGGTGCAGCCGGCCGCATCGGCGCCGGCCTGCAGGCAGGCGAAGACCCGTTCCTTCAGCGGTTCGAGGCGTCGTCGGGTGCCGGCCCGCACGTACCAGTGGGTGGTGGCCCGGGACGGGACGATGTTGGGCTTGTCGCCCGCTTCGGTGAAGATGCCGTGCAGCCGTTCCTCGGGCCGGATGTGCTGGCGCAGGGCGGCGATGTTCATGTAGCCCAGCACGGCGGCGTCGAGGGCGTTGCGGCCCTTGTAGGGGAAGGCGGCGGCGTGGGCGGCCTGCCCGTGATAGGTCACGATGATCTGTTGGATGGCGATGACGTTCATGGCCGTGAGGTCGCCGCCGGCGGGGTGCACCATGATGGCCGCGTCGACGTCGGCGAAGGCGCCCCGGTCGATCATCTGTACCTTGCCCCCGCCGCCTTCTTCGGCCGGCGTACCGAGCACCACGACTCGTCCGCCCAGTTCGTCGGCGAGGGCGGCGGCGGCCAGGCCGGCGCCGAGTCCGGCCGCGGCGATGATGTTGTGGCCACAGGCATGGCCCATGCCGGGAAGGGCGTCGTACTCGCAGCACACCGCGATGGTGGGGCCGCTGGTGCCCGCCCGTGCCGCGAAGGCGGTGTCGAGCCCATAGGCGTGGGGCTCGACCGCCAGACCTTCGTCGGTCAGGACCGTAGTCAGCAGGTCGTGGGCGAAGACCTCTTCGTACCCGAGCTCAGGGTGCTCGTGGATGCGATGGGAGGTATCGAGCAGCAGGTCGGCCCGCCGGTCGACTTCGTCGACCATACGGGCCTTGGCAGCGGCGAGATCCATAGCCGGAAGGGTACCGGGCACCACGATCAGACCACGACCACCAGGGCATCAGGGGCGAGGCTCAGCTGCAGGTCCGAGGTGCGGCCGACCTTGGTGCCATCGAGCCAGATGTCGAGTGGTCGGTCGAACGAGTACTCGACGCGTGCGACCCGTCGCGATCGCAGATCGGGATGCGGCAAGTGGGTGCCGGTGCGGGCCCGACGTCGAGCCTCGAGGCGCTGACCCCACGGCAGGGCCCCATCGGTGATGTCGAGCAGGCCGTCACCGGGGTGCGAGCGGGGTCCCAGATCCCATGCGCCTAGCCACTGAGCATTCATGGCGACGACGGCCTGACCTCGCCACCAGGGCCGCCGGGCGACGGCGTGGGCCACGAAGCAGTGCCGCTCGCCCCCGAACTCGGCGATCCCGAGGTCGACCGGAAAGGTCATGGCCTCGGCCGATTCGAGCCGGGACTCGTCGCCCTGGCCTCCGAGCGTGCGGCACAGGTCGCCGCCGAGCAGACCGAGCCGGGGCAGCGGTGATCCGGCCAGCCAGATCGGTTCGATCAGGGTCCGGGCCTCGGCATCGGAACGGGCCTGTCGACCGTCGGCCGGCAGTGGCGCCGCAGTTCCCCAGGGCTCCCCTTTGCGGATCGTCACGCCAGGACCGATGAGGCCGCCACGACGCCCCGGAAGATGGCGTCGGCGGCCTGGCGAGCCGATCGAGCCGTCGCCGTGTCCGATGCCGCGTCACCGACCTGGCGCAGCAGGTCGATCAGGATTTTGGCGTTGCGCACGAAGTCGCCGGCCGACAGCGCTTCGTTGGCGAGGATCTGGTCGAGCGGCTCGCCGGCCACCCATGCGTAGGCGAGGGCCATGAAGCCGGGGTCGGGCGGGCGGGTCAGGGCCAGCCCCGATGCTTCCTCGTCGACGTTGAGCTCAGCGACCAGTTGGTCGATCGCCACGATTCGGTGCTTGATGTTGGCCGACGGGAACCACGGCGGCTCGGGTGGGGTGCTGCTGCGGTGCTCGTAGCTGAAGCACGACACCACGGCGGCCAGGGTGGCCGGATCGAGCCCGTCGAGCAGGCCGGTCTCGATCGACTCGGCCATGGCCAGATCGGACTCGTGGAAGATGCGCACCAGCCGTTCGCCCCTTGGCGTGAGCGACCAGCCGTCGAGGTAGCCCCAGGCTTCGAGCAGTTGCAGCACCTGGTCGAACCGCCGAGCGAGCGACTCGGTGCGGCCGAGAATCTGTCGCTTCACGTCGGCCACCTCACGGCCCGTGCGCTCGGC
>JAYUBX010000209.1:0-1899 GCA_043740665.1 Candidatus Neomicrothrix sp. | reverse complement strand
CCACCGAAGCGGGCTGGCTGCACTCGCGCCACAGCTTCAGCTTCGGCCATCAGTACGACCCAGCCAACACCCACCACGGCCTGCTGTTGGTCAGCAACGACGATCGGGTCGACCCGGGCACCGGATTCGAGACCCACCCGCATCGCGATATGGAGATCATCACCTGGGTGCTGGCCGGTGAGCTCGAACACCAGGACACCCTTGGCAACCAGGGGCTGCTCTACCCCGGACTGGCCCAGCGCATGACCGCCGGGTCGGGCATCTGGCACTCGGAAAAGAACCCGAGTGCGGTCGATCCGGTTCACTTCGTGCAGATGTGGGTGCTGCCCGACACCGCCTCGGTCGATCCCGGCTATCAGCAGCTCGACATCAACGCCGATCTCGACCGGGGCGGACTGGTGCCCATCGCCTCGGGCCAGGGTCACGATTCGGCCATCTCGCTGCGCCAGCGTGACGCCGTCCTGTGGGGTGGCCGTCTGCACCCTGACGAGGTCGTCCAGGTTCCCGACGCGGCCCATGTCCACCTGTTCGTAGCCGTCGGTGGCGTCACCCTCGAAGGGGCGGGGCCACTGGTTGCGGGTGACGCCGTCCGGCTGACCGGCGCCGGCGATCCGACGCTCACCGCGGCTGCCGATGGGGCCGAGGTGCTGATCTGGGCCACCGCGTAGTGTCGCTCGGGGTGGCCAGCCCGACGATCAGTCGTCCGACCATCGCTAGCCTGAGCGGGTGACCGAGGATCTGTCGTGACCGAACCTGCTGCTGGCCAACCGGCGGTCGACCCCGCGGGATCAGCCGGCGTCGCCGTCGTGGCCGACGCGCTGGCCGCCCACGGCTACCTGGCCGACGAAGGTCTGGCCACGGCCGTGTTCCTGGCCCTCGAGCTGCGCCGTCCCTTGCTGCTCGAAGGCGAGGCGGGCGTTGGCAAGACCGAGGTGGCCAAGGTCCTGGCCCGCTGGACCGGTGGCGAGCTGATCCGCCTGCAGTGCTACGACGGCATCGACGTCTCGCAGGCGGTGTACGAGTGGGACTACTCGCGCCAGTTGCTGCACCTGCGGGCGGCCGAAGCGGCCGGTCTGGTCGGCGGTGATCTCGAGGTGCTGGAGGATCAGCTCTACAGCGAGCGGTTCCTGGTGCGGCGGCCGCTGCTGCGGGCCATCGCCGCGGGCGGCGAGGGGGCCCCGCCGCCCGTCTTGCTGATCGACGAGGTCGACCGGGCCGACGACGAGTTCGAGGCCTTCCTGCTCGAGATCCTGGCCGAGTACGCGGTGACGGTGCCCGAGCTCGGCACCTTCCGGGCCGAGGTTCCGCCCATCGTGATCATCACGTCCAACCGCACCCGCGACGTGCACGACGCCCTCAAGCGTCGGTGCCTGTACCACTGGGTCGAGCATCCTGACTTCGAGCGCGAGGTCGCCATCGTGCGACTGCGGGCCCCCGGCGTGAGCGAGACGCTGGCCGGTCAGGTGGCCGCTGCCACCGAGGTGTTTCGCGGCATCGGGCTGTACAAGCCACCCGGGGTGGCCGAGACGATCGACTGGGCGCTGGCCCTGCAAGCCCTCGGCCGAACCGAGCTCGATGTCGCGTCGGTCGATGCCACTCTGGGCACCGTGCTGAAGTACCGCGAGGATCAGGAGCGGGCTCGCAGCCAAGGCCTGGCCCAGCTGGTCGATGCGGCCCACGCCCGCCCATCCGTCGGGTCGCGCCGTGAGTGAGCGTGTCGATCATCGGCCCACTGCCGCGCTGGTCGCTTTCGTCCGTGAGCTTCGGTTCGCCGGCCTCGCCGTCCCGGTCGGCAGCACGGTGGTGTTCGTCGACGCCGTGGTGGCCATCGGCGGTGTCGATGCCGACGCCGTCTACTGGGCCGGTCGGTCCACCCTCGTGACCCGGCCCGAGGACATC
>JAYUBX010000208.1:0-4686 GCA_043740665.1 Candidatus Neomicrothrix sp. | reverse complement strand
CCGCGAGTCCGATGATCTTGATGGCGGCCATCGCTCCTTCGGCGGTCTGGATGACGCGGTTGCCGGCGAGGTTCACACCGAAGGCCACGATGAGCAGCGCGACACCGAGCGCGGGTACCCAGAACGACGCCGGTTCGAGGTGGAGGACCTGGAGGCTGTACGCGCCGAAGGTGCGGGCAACGAGGCTCTCGTTGATGACCATCGAGACGTACATGAACATGGCGAACACGCCGGTGGTGGTGCCCGGCCCGTACTCGGCCCGCAGGAACATCGCGACACCACCCGAGGACGGGTACGCGTTCGAGAGCTTGACGTAGGAGTAGGCACTGAAACCGACGACGATCGCCGCAACCAGGAACGCGACGGGGAAGAGGTCCCCGGCGAGCCCGGCGGCTTGCCCGGTGATGGCGAAGATGCCGGCGCCGATCATGACACCGGTACCGAGTGACACGGCACCGAACAACGTGAGGCTGCCGGCGACGTCCTCGGGCGCGGCCCCGACAGGCGCTTCGTCGCCGTGGTCCATGTCCATGGCGTCGGTCACGGTCGAGCGTCGCCGAGGTGGGCGATCACGGCGGCCTCGGGCCCGCTGGACGCGGGCCCGTATGGCGCGATGAGGACGCCGTGTGCGCGACAGGCGGTGCAGGTGAGGGCGAGCAGGATCGCTTCGTCGTCGGGGTCGCTCGCCCCTTCGAAGCGGACGACGCGATCGACCTTCGCGGCGACGGGGTCGTGGGTGTGCCCGCAGGTGCTGCACCGCAACCCGTCCGGTCTGGCGGCGAAGTCGCGGGTGTATCCCGCGGAGCGCAGCGTTCCCAGCTCGTCGGCGAGGCTCATCTCGGTTGGTGTCACAGTCGGGCAGCGATCAACTGCTGTGCCATGGCGGCGACCTCACGTGCCTGCGGGTCGGGCCGTGACTGGGAACGCATCTGCCCTCGGCTGGGTGGCGCCGCGTCGAACATGACGTTCCGGGCGATGACGACATCGTGCGATCGAAGCGCTCTCCGTCAGCGATGAGGTGGCTGACGATCAACAAGGTTCGTCCTCGGTCCCGGCGAGTCACGAATCCTGAACCACGATCGGGATGTGCATGCCCTTCTCGTAGTGCTGGCCGATGTGGCAGGACATCTCGAGCGTGCCGGCCGGATGGGCCTTGTCGAAGGTGACGTCGAGCGTTTCGGTGGCACCGGCTTCGAGGTCGTCTTCTTCGATGTGTGCGACGGCCATGCCGTCCATCTCCTCCATGTCCATCGTTCCTTGCGCGATCGGCTCGACGAGCATGAACTCATGATCCGCCTCACCGGTGTTCGTGACCTCGAAGTGATAGGGCACGCCGACGGTGAACGTCGTCAACGAACTCTGGAAGTCGTAATCGCCTGCATCGACTGTCACCGTGATCGGACCGTCCACCGTCCACCGTTCCCGACGACGCCGGTTGGGCGGTCGTCGTCGTGGTGGTCGAGACAACCACCCCGCCAGCACCTGCATCCGTGCTCGTCTCGGGACCCGTCTTCGAGCAGCCCACCACACCCAGTGTCGCGGCGGCCATGACCGCCGTGAGCACTCACCACATGCGTACTCTCAGATCTGCTCCTCCGATTCTGGCTCGGACCGCTGTCCGCGACCGCTTGTTCCCTGATTCACGTGGGTACTCTCGGCCGGCTCGGGGTTGTAGGTGCCGAAAACGCGATCGGGGTCCGTGCGGGTTCGCGATCGTGGGCGTGATCGGTGTCGGGGCGCGACGAAGCGGGTTGGGCGAGCCTGCGGGAGGTTTGTTGCGCCGCCGGTCAGGCGGCGTGGTGGTATCCGTTGACGAGTCCACCGAGGATTCGCTGCCGGCGGATCCGGTCGATAGGGCCAGGTTCCGCCGGTACCTGATCGATGCTGGTGGGGGAGTTCTGGTTGATGCCGCGGTGGGGGCGGTGGCCGTTGTAGTGCTCGAGGTACTCGACGAGCAGCACTCGGAGTTGGCGTTCGTTCCAGATCAGGGTGCGGTTGATGGCGCTCAGGTGAATCTCCCCAGAGTTGCTCGGGCACAACTGGGGAATTCCGGCGAGCGCCGTCACGGGCGAGGCTACGGCCAGCGACCCCGCAAGGCCCGCATGGAGGGGCCGATCGAGTTTCCGGCACCTACACCCAATAGGCCGAGCAGTCACGCGACCTGGGGCGCTTTCAGAGCGCTCGGCGACGCAGGAGCGTTACTGGACGCCGTCCATTTCTCAGGGGCCCTCTTGGCCGTCGCGGACCGTGGTCGATCCTGGACAGCGTGTATTGCTCGTGACCTTGACCATGCCCCGGCGAGCACCTTGCGCCGAACGTACACATCCTCGGACGAGCGAGCGGGAACCAGCAGAGGTACTCGCCCTGACGGCGAGGCGGCTCTGGGGAGAAGTGTGCGATACGCGATGTCCGGCCACCGATCTGGGGCGTGCGCGAGCGCTCGTCGCCAGACGTCAGGCCATCGTCTACTGAGCAGAGGCGTTGCTGATCGCGGCAAGCAACGTGGCGAGGTCCTCTGGCCGATTGCTGGCGACCATGTGGTTGGTGCCGATCTCGTGGTAGCCCCAGCGATCAGACGCATTCGCGTGATCGGCGGCATCCCAGAAAGCTGCGCCACCCGGCGCCTCGCGTGAGTCGGCTGTCGCCTTGATGTAGGAAAGTCCGAACGTGTAATCCTCGATCGGCCTCGCGAGATGGACGGATTCTGTGAAGCATCGGGCTGGGTGCGGTACTCGGCGAGAGGACTGCCAGATGGCTTCCTCTGGGTCGTCGTAGTCGCGTTCGGGAGGCGGGACCAGCAACTCGTCGTCGACGGCGATGGTCGCCCGGCGCTCGCGACCGGACAGGCCAGCGACGGTCTCGCCGTTGCGAGGCACGAAAGCGTCGAGGTAGACGAGTTCGCGGATTCGATCGGAGATGTGCGCCAGGGCCGACGTCACGACCGCGCCCCCGTACGAGTACCCGACCAGGACGACGTCATCGATGTCCTCGAAGAGCATGAGATTGGCGACGTCGTAAACGTGGGTCGTGAGATCGACCTGCGGACTCACGAGGTGGACTCGCTCGCCGATCCCCGTCAGGCTCGGCGTGAAGACCTCGTGACCGTCAGCCGTCAGGAGCCGACGAACCTGCCGCCGTCCGTGAGCACCGCTCCAACCACCGTGAACGAGGACGAACGTGGCCACATCGACGAGTCTTCCAGTATCCGACCACAGTTGTCCTAGAACTTCCTAGATGGGCACCTCTGGGGCGGCGTATTGCACAACTCTCCAACCGACCGAGGCGATGAACAAATGCTGAACGTGCAACGGGCCGGGATGGTGATGTCGCCCGTCCTGGTCGGCCTCGCGGTTCTCATGGTTCGGCCGCTTTGGGTGCGTCTCGGTCATCAGGGCGCCCCCGCCTTGTCACGCCAGGCACCCCTAGATGGCGTTGGTGCGTTGCGGGCGCCGTCATGGGCCCAGGCGGCGAGGTCGGGGTCGACGAGGTCATTGACCCGACGCCAGTAGCGGTCGACGTCCGGTCCGCTCAAGAGCTCCCGCCACTGCCCGCTCGAACCGCGGTGGAAGAAGTCGTCAGTGCTGCGCCAGAAACCCTGATCCGAGTTGGGGGCGAGGTCCCCCGCTCGGGACTTCATCCGATCGAACGACGCTGCCGCAGCGAGCTCCTCGATGCGAGCGTCCGACACTTCGATAGACAGCGCATCAGCAAGCCTGCGCATCTCGCCGGGGAGGTCGGCGGAGAGGTCAGCGTAGTGGAACAGCGCGACGTTCGGCTCGTCGCGCCGGTCCCAGAACGTCTGAAAGTGCGCAAGCACGCCAGCCAACGTCGGGCTCGAGTTGTTGTCACCGTCGACGAACTGCCAGAAGCGCTCTGCCGGGTCCTCCGCTGGTGGCGGCGGGGGCTCTCCCAGATCAGCGAGGTCGTCCAAACCAACGGCGCCGGCCCGCAAGGTGATGAAGGCGTCAAGGTCCAAGTTGTCCCAGTGGTGCGCCCAGGAGATGGCTACGTCGCGAGGGTCCCGACCGACGCACACGTAGGTCACCCGGTCGTCCGAGGGCAGCCCGTCCAACGGGCAGTGAGTCTTGATGAACCGCCGGTGTGTCTGCGCGTCGAGGTCTTCGAGCACGCTTTCGAGACTTCGGGTCTGCATGTCGAGCCACGGCGAGATCCTGGCCAGCGGCCGGTCGAACTGGGTCGAGTCGAAGATCAACATCGCACACAACATCTGCGTCCAGGTCGTCCCGCACTTCGGCGGCGTGCTGATCACGATGTCATTGTCCCGGAAGTCGAATCCGGTCCACCGCGTGCTGTCGAACACCAGGTTCCGATACACCGCGACCATGGCCGTCTCCCTAACCGAATGCGATGACTGCTGCAGTGTGCCTCACCAGCCCAGCCGACGCGGGGAAACCTGGGCTACGGCGCACCCGATGAGCAGCTTTGAGCCCTCCCTGCCCCGTCAAGGCTTACGCCGCCGGTGCCTCCCTGGCGTCCGGGAAAACTCGTCTCGTTTGAGGGAGGGCATCCGAAATGGAGCGAACCTACCCTCGGAAGCGTCTAGCCGAGCGCCTTGCCGAAGATGCCGCCCTGTGGCTCGAGCATGGCTCCATCGCCCTGGGGGAGCGCCCCTAACTGCGACCGCGCCGCTGACGGCTCGGAAAGTACTTTCCCGGGCAGGCACGG
>JAYUBX010000207.1:0-6829 GCA_043740665.1 Candidatus Neomicrothrix sp. | reverse complement strand
ATGCCCTTGCGCTCGAACTGCCAGGCGACGGCCCCGGGCTCGGCGATCGATCCACCGTGCTTCTTGAGCGCGGTGCGCACCTCGGACCCGGTGCGATTGCGGTTGTCGGTGAGCACCTCGATCAGGATGGCGACACCGTGGGGCGCGTAGCCCTCGTAGGTGATCGCCTCGTAGATCACGCCGTCCATGTCGCCGGTGGCTCGCTTGATGGCCTTCTCGATCGTGTCGAGCGGCACCGAGGCGCTGCGGGCCTTCTGGTACATGGTGCGCAGCGACGGGTTCATGTCGAGGTCGGCACCGCCCGCACGCGCCGCAACCTCGACCTGGCGGATGAGCTTGCCGAAGAGCTTGCCGCGCTTGGCGTCAGCCGCGCCCTTCTTGTGCTTGATGGTGGCCCACTTGGAATGACCGGACATCGATTCCCCCTCTTTCGGATGTGCGAACTCAGGTGTGCGAACTCAGGTGCGCAAGGAACAGCTCGTGCAGCCGAGTATCGGCCGACAACTCGGGATGGAACGACGACACGATGACCGGCCCTTGTCGACAGCAGACGGCTCGGCCCTCGACTCGGGCGAGGACTTCGACCGAGTCTCCCACTCGCTCAACCGACGGTGCCCGGATGAACACCGCGTGCAGAGGCTCGTCGAGTCCGGCCAGCGGCAGATCGGCCTCGAACGAATCGATCTGGCGGCCGAACGCGTTGCGCCGCACGTCGATGTCGATGGCGCCGAGCGGCCGTTGATCGGCTCGCCCGTCGAGGATGGCCGCGGCCAAAAGAATCATCCCCGCGCAGGTGCCCAAGGCCGGCATTCCCGCCTGCAAGCGATGCTGCAGCGGCTCGAACAGCTCGTTGACGTCGAGCAGGCGCGAGATCGTGGTCGACTCGCCGCCTGGGATCACCAAGGCGGCGACCTCGGCGAGATCAGCGGCGGTGCGAACCGCTTGGGCGCTGACTCCGAGGCGCGCCAGCATCTCGAGATGCAGATCGCTGGCCCCCTGCAGGGCCAAGACCCCCACCGCGGGGAGTGACCGCGCCGACACCCGGGGGCTCTCCCATCGGAGCCGACATCACGCGCCCACCCAACCGTGGGCGTTTTTGCGCACCAGGGTGCGCAAAAACGGGGAAGGTTGGGGGGGGAGGGCCGGATCGGGAGGCATGCCGCTACCAGCCGCGATCGGCGAGCTTGGTCTCGAGGGTGGCGATCTCGAGGCCGGGCATGGCGGCACCCAGCCCTCGACTGACCTTGGCCAGGATGTCGGCGTCGCGGAAGTTGGTGGTGGCCTCGACGATGGCCTTGGCCATGATCATGGGCTCGGCGCTCTTGAAGATTCCCGACCCGACGAACACGGCCTGGGCGCCGAGCTGCATGACGAGCGCAGCGTCGGCCGGGGTCGCGATTCCGCCAGCGCAGAACATCGGTACCGGCAGCGTGCCCGTCTCGGCGACTTCCTGCACCAGTGGCAGGGGAGCCTGCAGCCGCTTGGCCCACTCGAACAACTCGGCTGAGTCGGCCGTGCCGATCTTGCGGATGTCGCCGAGGATCGAGCGCAGGTGGCGCACCGCTTCGACCACGTTGCCGGTGCCGGCCTCACCCTTCGAGCGGATCATGCACGCCCCCTCGGAGATGCGCCGTAATGCCTCGCCCAGGTTCGTGGCGCCGCACACGAACGGCACGGTGAACGCCCACTTGTCGATGTGGTGGGCCTCGTCGGCGGGCGTGAGCACTTCGCTCTCGTCGATGTAGTCGACGCCCAGCGCCTGAAGGATCTGAGCCTCGGCGAAGTGGCCGATACGAGCCTTGGCCATGACCGGAATCGTGACCACCGCCTTGATGCTTTCGATCATCTCGGGATCGCTCATGCGGGCCACACCACCGTCACGGCGGATGTCGGACGGCACCCGCTCGAGGGCCATGACCGCGGTCGCTCCGGCGTCCTCGGCGATCTTGGCCTCCTCGGCGTTGACCACGTCCATGATCACGCCACCCTTGAGCATCTCGGCCAGCCCCCGCTTCACCAGCGTGGTGCCGATCTCACGGATGACCGGCTCAGACCCGGATACGGGCGAGCGGGGAAAGGAATCGTCAGCCATGGCTCACAGTGTAGGACCACGACCGCGCCGAACCCGAAGCCGTAACGGCCCATTCTCGGACCCGCCGGTCGACCTTCAGGGGCGCGGCGAGAACACCAGGTAGATGCCGATCGCCACCATCGACGCCAGCAGGGCCAGCACGACGGCGGCGACGATCGACCCGATCAGCAGCGAGCGCCGGGGATCACGGACCTTGACCGGCTCGCCCACCCCGATCACATCTCCCGCAGGGCGGCGATGCGGTCCTCGATGGGCGGGTGGGTGTCGAACATGTGGGACCAACGCGACTTCTTCTTGCTGTCGCCCTCGTAGTGATCCATCGGCTCTTCGATCCACAGGTGCGCGGTGGCCCGACTGTTGGTACGCAGCGAGGTCTGGTCGTCGCGAAGCTTTTCGAGAGCCGAGATCAGGCCGGGCGGATACCGGGTCATCTCGACCGCCGACATATCGGCCAACGCCTCGCGTTTGCGGCTGACCGCCAACTGCATCAGCGTCGCCATGAACGGCGCCAACACGATGACGCCGAGCGCCAGGATCATGGTGATGACGTTGCCGCCGTTGTCATTGTCGTTGCTGCGCCGACTGCCGCCAAAGATGAACATCCGGATCCCGAAATCGCTGAGGGCGGCGACCACACCGACGAGGCACACGGCGATCGACGACACCCGGATGTCGTAGTTCTTCACGTGGCTCAGCTCGTGGGCGAGCACCCCTTCGAGCTCGATCCGGCTCATCTTGGTCAGCAGACCCGACGTGACCGCGATCGACGCGTGCTTGGGATCGCGACCCGTGGCGAAGGCGTTGGGAGCCGGATCATCGACGATATAGAGCGCCGGCTGGGGCAGGCCGCTGGCGATGCAAAGACCCTCGATCAGGTTGTAGAGCCGGGCGTACTCCGCCCGATCGGCCGGCACGGCATGGCTGAGCCGCAGCGCCACCTTGTCCGAGTTCCAGTACGACACGAACGACACACCGCCAGCGAACACCAACGCGAACGTCACGCCGATCCAGCCGAACTGGAAGGCGTAGTCGAACGCGACAGCGACCAACGCCACGAAGGCGACGAAGCAGAAGATGAGAACGGCAGAACGACGCTTGTTCTGCTTGACCTGGTCGTACAGGGTTGGCTCCTGAAGGGAGGAGGCCTAGGAGAACGAGACCTTGACGGGACCCCGCGAGTCGTCGTCGGCCTCGAAATACTCCCGCTGCTCGAAGTGGAGGGGCCCGGCGATGAGATTGGCCGGGACGGACTGGATCTTGGTGTTGTATTGCAAAACGGTGTCGTTGTAGAACTGCCGGGCGTAGGAGATCTTGTCCTCGGTGGCGGTCAGTTCTTCCTGCAGATTGAGGAAGTTCTGGTTGGCCTTGAGATCGGGATAGGCCTCCGAGACGGCGAACAGCGATTTAAGGGCGCCGCTGAGCAGGTTGTCGGCCTGCGCCGCTTCGGCCGGGCCCTGGGCGTTCACCGCCAGGTTGCGGGCCTGGGTGACCTTCTCGAAGGTTTCGCTCTCGTGGGACGCGTACCCCTTCACCGTTTCGACCAGGTTGGGGATCAGGTCGTACCGGCGCTTGAGCTGGACGTCGATCTGGGCCCATGCCGCATCAATGCGGTTGCGCAGCCGGACCAGACCGTTGTAGCTGGCGATCACGATGATCACCAGGACAACGATCACGCCCACGATCAACACGATGAAGATCATTTGGCCATCATAGGGCCGACCTGGTCGACCCCAGCTCCACCCGCGAGCGGCCCGAACTCAGCCAGCCGATCAGCCGCAGATCAGCCGGCGATCGACGAGTAGAGCTCGACGTAGCGCTCGGCCAGGTTCTCCATCGAGAACTGCTGGGCCCGCTGTTCGCCCGACTCGACCAGATCGGCGGCGCAACTCGGATTGGCGAGCACCCCCCGCAGTGCCTGACTCAGGGCCTGGACGTCACCCGGCGGCACCAGCACGGCGTCGCGCCCGGCCCGGGCCACATTGGCATAGCCGGGCAGGTCGCTGGCCACGACCGGTGTCGCCGCCGCCATGGCCTCGAGCAGAACGACCCCGAACGATTCGCCGCGCAGTGACGGGGCGCAGAACACGTCGGCGGCTCGCATCCGGCTGGCCTTCTCGTCGTCGGAGATGCGACCGAGCCATTCGATCCGCACATCTCCGGCCACCCGGGCTCGCAGCCGCTCGGTGTCGGGGCCATCGCCGGCGATCCACAGGCGGGTGGTGGCCGGCAGATCGGTCATGGCCTCGAGCAGCACGTCGAGGCCCTTGCGGGGCTCATGGCGCCCGACGAACAGCACCGTCGGCCCGTCGGTCGGCGTGGGCGTGGCCTTGGCGAAGGTCGCCACCTCGACGCCGTTGAACAGCACTGTGTAGTCACCGCCCAGGGCCGACCGCGCCATCTGCTCGGCGTCCTGGCTGACCGCGCAGCGCAGATCGAGCCGCTTGGCCAGCCACTTGACCCCGGGCGAGAACCACTTGTAGGCCGCCGAACTGCCGGCGGCGTGAAAGGTGCCGACGAGCGGTGCCGTCTTGAAGAACATCGCGGTCTGCGTCGGACCCGGAGCGAGCGGCTCGTGCAGGTGCACGACATCGAACGCCTCGTCCCGCAGGGCCCGGATGGTGCGCAACTGAGCTGACAGATCGGGCGCGATGGGGGCGACCGAGCCATTGGCCGCCGTCGGCACGCTGTTGCCCAAGGGGGTCACGCCGGCGTCGGGCGGCGGCCCGTCACAGGGACCAAGCACGCGCACATCGTGGCCCATCAGTCGCAGCGTTCGACCCAACCCAAGGATCTGGCCCTGGACGCCACCCGGCATCGTCAGGCTGTAGGGGCAGATGATGCCGATGCGCACGCGGCCACGCTAGTGGACCCTCCCGACGCCGACCTTGTTCCGGCCGAAGCACTCGGCGACTCGGCCACTCGGCCGACGGATGACACGTAGTGAGTGACCTGTCACTTTGTCCGGCCGGCCCTATGATCACCGGTGTCCACCCCGGCCAGCACCAGGCAACGGTCCGTCGTTGCGCCCAGCCGGCGCCCCCGACGCACGCAGAGCGAACGGCGTCGCACCACCCGCCGAGCTCTGCTCGACGCCACCGCCGCCAGCCTGATCGACCACGGCTTCGCCGGTACCACCACCACCGCGATCTGCGCCCGGGCCGGGGTTTCGCAGGGCACATTGTTCAAGCACTTCACGTCGAAGGCCCTGCTGCTCGGCGCCGCCGCCGAGCACCTGTACGACCAATTGACCGAGCGCTTCGTTGACCAGTTCGAGGCCCTCGAACAGCCCGACAACCAGTCCGACGACCAGCGAATCGATCGGGCGCTCGAGTTGTTGTGGCAGGTGTTCCAGAGTGACGAGTTCGGCGCGTCGGTCGAACTCGAGATCGCCGCCCGCACCGATCCGACCCTGCGAGCGGTGCTGGGCCGGGTGCCCACCCGCCACGGCGACCGCGTCCGCCAGCAGAGTGCGCTGCTGTTTCCCCGGGCCGTCGGCCATCCGTCGTTCGACCGCACCATCGATCTGGTGCTCGAGGTCATGGTGGGCATGGCGGTCAGCCACATCGCCGACCCCGGGCCCGAGCACTATCGCCTGCTGCTCGACGACGTCACCGACCTGGCCCGCCAAGCCTGGGCATCGACGCTGGCGGTGCCCAGCACCGATCTCGTCGACACCCCGTCATCGCCCGTCGACCCGGTCAGGACGTCATGAGCACCACCGAACCTTAATCCAGTCACGACGTCGGACTGGGCACCGCCTATCTCGGGCTGCCCGACGAATCGCTGCCCGAGGACCATCCCCGGCGCTACTGGGGTGACTATGGCGTGGGTGCCGTGGCCTACGACCAGTTCCCGAACAGCTCACCGATCGGTCGTCTCTACGAGTGGCCGCCGCTGGTGCGGTTCCTGACCGACGTGCCCGGACGCGGCACCACCTCTCCCTACGCCGACCCACTCGGAGCCCTCAACCTGGCGACCATGGGCGCCGGCGATCAGCTGCAGTGGCACTTCGACCAGACCGACTTCGTCGTCTCACTGGCCTTGCGTGTCGCCGAGGTGGGGGGGCGACTTCGAGGTGGTCCCCCGCATTCGCACCGACGACGACGAGCACTATGACCAGGTGGCCCGACTGCTGGCGGGCGACACCACCGAAGTGGTCACCCTGCCGATGGTGCCCAGCACCCTGCTGCTGTTCGAGGGCCGCAACTCGATCCACCGGGTGAGCCCCATCGTCGGGACGACGTCACGACTGGTCGCCCTGTTGGGCTACGACACCCGGCCCGACACCATGAGCAGCGAGCTGCTCAAGCTGGTGCGGTACGGACGATCCGAACCGGTTGCGTCGTGACCAGTCTCGATACGTCCGATCTCGATACGTCCGACCTCGAGAAGCATCAGCTCGCCGGGCCACACACCCGACGGGCCGTCGAAGTCATGGGAATCTCGGGCCGCAGCCTCGGGTCGTGTCCACCACTGCTGCACGGCTTGGCGCTGGTCAAGGTCGCCGCCGCACGGGCCAACGGTGACACCGGGGCCCTCGACCCCGTGCTGGCCGAGGCGCTGGTCGAGGCGGCCCGATCGATCGGCCGAGGCGAGATCGAGGCCACCGCGTTTCCGGCTGATCCGCTGGCCGGTGGCGGATCCATCGCCGTGCACATGAACGTGAACGAGGTACTGGCCGCTCTGGCCGGTGACGCGCTCGGTCGACCCCACGAAGGAGCCGACGCCGTTGACCCC
>JAYUBX010000206.1:0-2102 GCA_043740665.1 Candidatus Neomicrothrix sp. | reverse complement strand
GTGACGTGATCGTAGGTACCGGTGAAGGTGACCGACGGCGCGGTCCAGAGTTGCCGCAGCAGGCCGATCTGCTCGCTCATGCGTCGGCCCCGGTCAGCGAACGACTGGCCGAGCGCCTCGTACTCGACGGCGTTCCAGCCGACACCGATGCCGAGGCGGAAGCGACCCTCCGTAAGCAGGTCGACCTCGGCGGCCTGCTTGGCGACCAGGACGGTTTGGCGCTGCGGCAGGATGATGATGCCGGTCACCAGCTCGACCGTCGTGATGGCGGCCAGGAAGCCGAACATCACGAACGGCTCGTGAAACGTCGTGGCGCTGTCGTACGGACCGGCCCAGCGTTCGTGCACGTTCGGGTCGGCGCCGACCACGTGGTCATAGGCGAGCAGATGCGAGAACCCGAGCCCGCCCACGGTCTCGCCGTAGGCCCGCACGGCTGCGACGTCACCGCCGAGCTCGGTCTGAGGAAACACCACACCGATCTTCATGCCGGTCAAGCCTAGGGGTCTGCCGGGTGACCGGGAAGGGCGTCGCCCTGGTGATCTCGGCGATGGCGGCGAGGATCCGGGTGATGTCAGCATCCTGAGCGTGCATGTGCTCCTGGATCTCGAGCGCGGTGTGCAGCACCGCGTCGGCATCCTGATAGGTGGCTTCGGCGCGCTCGTCGGCGGCCGAGCTCTGAATGTTCTGGCCCACGATGATGATCGACAGCAAGACCAACTGCAGGAAGGTCTGGGCCGTCCACGTGATCGTGGGGGCGATGCCGCCCTGGATGGCGGACGGCAGGCTCACCAGCGCCAGCAATCCAAAGGCGTACGCGCACCACATGGTGCCGACCGCGGCCGTGATCTTCAGGGCAAGGAAGGTGTTGAACCGGTCGATCTTGCGGCCGTGAGGAAGCTGGTCGGCGACCTTGGGTGCCGCGACCGAACGCCGGCGTTCGATGTGCGGGTGGGGGACGTGGGTGAAGAGGCTCGACATGCCGCCATGTTTACGTGGGATGGACGTCGGCGGTCGACCAGCCCCTGCTCGGCACGGCGACGCCGGCGGTCACGAACTTCGAGGTGTCACCGATGACGGCCACGCCGCTGGCCAACACGGGAGCGAGCACGAGGAACGCCCAGTCTTCGCTGACGAGCGACACTGGCCAGCGGTGGTCCGGCCCGAGTCGGGTGGCGGTGCGGCGGCGCCAGTCCCAAGCCACGACGTCGCCGGCCGGCGCGCTCTCGCCCAGGTCAGCGAACACGATGTCATCGACGATGGCCTCGTCGGACGGGTTGGCGTGTAGGGCCAGGGCATAGGCCCAGCGGCCGGCCGGGTGGTCCGAGTAGCACTCGGCGACCATGAGCGAGTCGCGGAACCCGGTGTTGGCCAGCATGGATGAGCCGGTGGCGGCAATCGGAACGTGCGGCTTGATCAGCAACCCGTCGGCCCGGCAGGTCCGCAGGGCCAGCGCGGGATCCATCCGGCCGACACCGTCGCCCAAGCCAACGGGCCCGGTCGAGAGGGCCGAGAGCAGCGCTTCGGGTTCGCCGTTGTTGCCGGCGAGGTCGGGGTCGGCCCGAAAGACGTCCTTGAACGGCATCAGGCCGAGCGACCGTGCCAGCGCGTTGGTGGTGCAGAACCAGGCCCACAACTGCCCGGGCGTGGCGATGTAGCCGTGGTCGCCACACGTTCGGATCGACGTCACCTGGGTCAGCGTGGTGGTTTGGGCGAAGTCGGCCGGCGTGGCCATGCACCACTGCAGGGTGATGCCTCGTTCGCGAGCGGCTCGATCGATGCCCTCCTGCCAGGCGCGGGCCCGACCCGGTCGCTCTCGCAAGCCGCGGACGCCGAAGAAGACCTCGACCAACCAATCGTGTTCGAAGGTCTCGACACCCCACGTGAGGCACTGATCGAGCCAACGCTCATAGGCCTCGGGCGTGGCTGGCGCGGCATAGGGGCCGTCGACGTAGACCGGTACCTCAGCGGCGATCGGGGCCGCCGACGAGAGGTGGCGGATGTGGGCCACCAGTGGCGGATCGCCGAGACGGTGACGCAGGTCGGCCATGCCGTCGGGCAGGACGTCGGGTCGTTGCTCCCATGCGACCATCGCGCTGGGCGGC
>JAYUBX010000205.1:0-3372 GCA_043740665.1 Candidatus Neomicrothrix sp. | reverse complement strand
GCGGCCGAGCTGGTTCGATCGGGACCGGTCACCGTGGTCCTGGGCCGCCAGTCGCTGGCTGAGTCCGGTGATGCGGTGGTCGACGCGGCGTCGGCCCTGGTGACGGCCAAGCCCGATACCCGGTTCCTGTCGGCCCTGCGTCGGTCCAACGTTCATGGCGCTCTCGACATGGGCTTGGCCCCCGGTGTGCTGCCCGGCCGGGTGTCCCTCGACGCCGGTCGTGAGTGGTTCGCCGACCATTGGCCGACCGTCCCATCCGAGACCGGTCTCGATGCCCGGGGCATCCTGACCGCCGCCGCTGACGGCCACATCGATGTGCTGGTGCTGTTGGGCGCCGACCCGCTGCAGGATTTCCCTGACCACGATCTGGCCACTCGCGCCCTGGCCGGTGCTCGCACGGTGATCGCCCTCGACCAGTTCATCACGGCCAGCGCGCAGCAGGCCGATGTCGTGCTGGCCACCACGGGTTTTGCCGAGGTCGAGGGCACCGCGACCAACCTCGAGGGCCGGGTGAGCGTGCTCAACCAGAAGATCACCGGTCCCGGCACGGCGCGTCCCGACTGGATCGTGGCGGTCGAGCTCGCGCGTCGACTCGGGGTCGATCTCGGGCTCGAATCGACCGACGCCATCCGAGCCGAGATCGCTGCGATCGCACCGGCCTACGCGGGTGTGACCTCGGAACGACTGGCCTCGGCCCCCACTGCTGACGGCATCGTCGTGCCGATCGCCAGCCAGCCCGTCGCTGCGGCCACCGAGCCGTCAGCTGACGATGACGAGAGCTCGGGTGCGTCCCCACCCGAGCTCATTCGCTTCGTCGAGACCCGCGCCGCGACGCTGGCGCCGGTCGACAGTTACTCGTTGCGGTTGGTCGCGACCCGCAAGCTGTACGACCAGGGCACCCTCGTGAGCCACGCCACTTCGCTGGCCGGGCTCGCGCCTGGCACGATCCTGCGGGTGAACCCCTACGACTTCTCGCGGTTGGGTGTGGCCGGTGGTGACCGAGTCCGCGTGCGCACGTCGCGCACGACCCTGACGGCCGAGATCGCCGTCGATGCCGGGGTGCCCCGCGGCACGGCGTCGGTCGTGTTCAACCAGCCCGGGCTGCATGTCGCCGCGCTCATCGATGCGGCGATGTCCGTGACCGATGTCCGGGTCGAGTCGGTCTCGGCCCAGAACGAGGCGGGCTGATCATGGGTGATCCGCTGCTGGCCGGCACCATCGACTTCGCGGTCGTGGCGATCGTCATCGCCAAGGTGCTGATCGCGTTCGTGCTGCTGTTGATCCTGACCATGCTGATGATCTGGTTCGAGCGCAAGCTGGTGAGCAGCATGCACAACCGCATCGGCCCGAGCCTGGCCGGACCGTGGGGCATCCTGCAGTCACTGGCCGACGGCATCAAGTTCTTCTTCAAAGAGGACCTGATACCGGATCGAGCGCAGCGGGCCGTGTTCATCCTGGCTCCGTTCCTGTCGGTCGTGCCGGCCTTCCTGCTGTTCCTGATCGTGCCGCTCGGCGGCAACTTCAACGGCCACCACGACGGCATCATCACCGTGTTCGGTCACGACACCTACCTGCAGGTGGCCGATCCGCCGATCGGCATCCTGTTCGCGCTGGCCATGTCGTCGATCGCCGTCTACGGCATCATGTTGGCTGGTTGGTCCTCGGGGTCGAAGTACCCGCTGCTCGGCTCGGTGCGGGCTTCGGCCCAGATGGTGTCGTACGAGGCGGCGATGGGCCTGGCCGTCGTGGCCGTCGTGCTCAAGAGCGGAACCCTCAGCACGCACAGCATGGTTTCGTTCCAGTCCGGCGACGGCTTCGGCGGCATCGTGCCCAACTGGAACATCATCCTCACCGGCGTGGTGCCGTTCGTGATCTTCGTGATCGCGTCGACGGCCGAACTGAACCGACCACCGTTCGACCTGGTCGAGGCCGAGCAAGAGCTGGTGGGTGGGTTCAACACCGAGTACAGCTCGATCCGCTTTGCTCTGTTCTTCCTGGCCGAGTTCATGAACGTCATCACCATGTCGGCCATCTTCGTCACCCTGTTCCTCGGGGGACCGAGCGGGCCGGCTTTCCTTGGTACCAGCCTCGGTTGGCTCACCGGCATCATCTGGTTCGCGCTGAAGACGTCGATGTTCCTGTTCATGTTCGTCTGGCTGCGGGCCAGCCTTCCTCGCCTGCGGTACGACCAGTTGATGGACCTCGGATGGAAAGCCCTGATTCCGCTGGCCCTGGGCTGGCTGCTGCTGCTGGGAGCCATCGACATCGGACGCGACGCCAAGTGGAACCCCTTCCTGGTGGTGGGCGTGTCGGTCGCCATCCTGTTGGCCGGCTACGCGCTGTTGCGGGCTGCGATCGCCAACGGCCAGGCCAGCCGGCGCGAGGAAGTCGAATCCTGATGGGCTACCTCGACGGCTTCAAGATTCCGATCAAGCAGATGGGCAAGCGGCAGCGCGTCACCGTGCCGTACCCCGAGCAGAAGGCGCCGCAGGCCGAGCGCCGTCACGGTCGCCATGTGCTGAACCGATACGAAGACGGCATGGAGAAGTGCATCGGGTGCGAGCTGTGCGCAGGGGTCTGCCCGGCACGCTGCATCTACGTTCGCGGCGCCGACAACCCCACCGACGATCCGGTGTCGCCCGGCGAGCGGTACGGCTTCGTCTACGAGATCAACTACCTGCGCTGCATCCACTGTGATCTGTGCGTCGAGGCCTGCCCGACCGAGGCCATCACCGAGACCAAACTGTTCGAGTTCTCGTTCACCAATCGCCAGGACGCCATCTACACCAAGGCCGAGCTGATGGTCGACGATGCCGGCCTGCCGCAGCACCTGCCGTGGGAGGACTGGCGCCCCGGCGAGGACGTGCACACCTCGGCCTGGATGCGGGCCACCGCGTCGTCGGGCAGTGCGGCCTACGAAGGTCGGGTCGCCTGGTCCGGTGAGCTCGGCTACGGCGTCCGCCCACCCGAACTCGGCCAGGACCACGAAGACGATCAACCGGCCTCGTTGACCGACCCTGATCCCGTGGTCGGCCAAACTGGCGGCGTGGAACACGCGACGGACCATTCGCCCGACCCCGGTCCCGGGGGGCACTGATCGTGGAGACCGCCATCTTCCTGGTTTGCGCGGCCATCGTCCTCACCGGCGCGTTCGGCGTCGTGGGTTCGAAGAACCCGGTGCACTCGGCCCTCAGCCTGGTCGCCACCCTGTTCGGCATCGCCGTGCTGTTTCTCAACCTCAACGCCCAGCTGCTGGCGGTCGTCCAGGTGATCGTCTACACCGGCGCCATCGTCGTGCTGATCCTGTTCGTGCTCATGCTCCTCGGCGTCGACGAGGAAGACGACCTGGCCATCGACCCGATCGTGGGGCAG
>JAYUBX010000204.1:0-2822 GCA_043740665.1 Candidatus Neomicrothrix sp. | reverse complement strand
ACAGTTGACCGTCGGGCCCGACGGTCGACGTGTCGGGCAGCAGGTAGGGCGGAAGCGCGGTCACATCGACTCGGGAGCGCTGACGCCGAGCAGGTCGAGGCCGATGGCCAGCCCGATCTCGGCCGCGTCGACCAGCCACAGGCGCGCCTGGGTGAGCTCGGGGCTGATGTCATCACCCAGCACGTGGCAGTCGTGATAGAAGCCGTGCACCGCTCCGGCCAGCTCACGCACCCACGTGGCGATGCGGTGCGGCGCCCGATCGTTGGCGGCGGTGGCCACGACCTCGGGCAGCAGTGACAACGACCGCAGCACGTCGAGCTCGCGCTCGTGACCGAGCAGCGACCGGTTGACCTGGGCGAACGGCACCCGCTCGACGCCGCGCTCGGCGGCCACCCGCTTGATCGAGCGGATACGGGCATAGGCCATCTGCACGTAGAACACCGGGTTGTCCATGGCCTGACTCGACACAATGTCGATGTCGAAGGTCTGGGGACTGTCGAGGGACTGCAACAGATAGGTGAGACGCGCAGCATCGGGGCCGACCAGGTCGAGCACGTCGCGCAGCTCGACGATGTCGCCGCTGCGCTTCGACAGCTTGACCGGCTCGCCACTCTTCATCAGGGCGACGAGCTGCACGATCGACACCTCGAGCTCGGCCGGATCGTGGCCGAGAAAACGCATCGCCGCCTTCATCCGGGCGACATAGCCGTGGTGATCGGCCCCCCACACGTTGACCAGCAGATCGAAGCCTCGTTCGAACTTGTCGCGGTGATAGGCGATGTCGGGTAGCAGATAGGTGAACTGGCCGTCGGACTTGACCAGCACCCGGTCCTTGTCGTCGCCGAAGTCGGTCGTGCGCAGCCACACCGCTCCGTCGAGCTCGTAGACGGCGCCGCGGGCCCGCAGGTCGTCGAGGGTCACGGCGATGGCGCCCGATTCGACCAGCGAGGTCTCGCTGAACCACGAGTCGAAGTGGATGTTCATCAGCGCCAGAGTCTCGCGATGGTCTTCGATCGCCCGCGCCTCACCCCAGGCGGCCACGTCGACACCGGCCGGCATCTCGGCCGCCCACTCGACGATGTAGTCGCCGTTGTAACCACCGTCGGGCACCGGCTCGCCGGCCTGACGGGCCACCAGCGACGCGGAGAAGAGCTGCATCTGGGTGCCGCGGTCGTTGAGGTAGTTCTCGCGGGTGACGGCGTAGCCGGCCCGTTCGAGCACCCGGGCCAACGAGTCGCCGTAGGCCGCGCCGCGGCCGTGGCCGGCGTGCAGCGGCCCGGTGGGGTTGGCGCTGACGAACTCGACCATCACCTTGGTACCGGCCCCGATGTCGAGCCGGGCATAGCGGTCGGTGCCCTGGTCGATCACGTCGGCCAGCACGTCGTGCAGCCAACTGTCGGCCAGACGAAAGTTCACGAACCCGGGGCCGGCGACCTCGACCGACAGCACGTGGGCCGGCGGCGACACGTTCAGCGTCTCGGCCAGCTGGGCGGCCAGCTCGCGAGGGTTGCGACCGGCCGGCTTGGCCGCAGCCAGGGCGACGTTGCTGGACCAATCGCCGTGATCGCGGTGCGCCGGGCGCTCGAGCTGGATCACGTCGGGCCGAGGATCGACCTCGAGCGTCGCCAGGGCGGTGCGCAAGGCATCGACGAGCTGGTCGCGGATCAACGGGTCTCCTGATGGCTGACGGGTGGGCCGCGCCCGGAAAGGCGGCGTGGGATCCGTGATCCTACCTGGCGACTCTCGACCGCCCGGCCGCAGTATCGGCCCGGTGGACCGGCGCGCTACGCTCGTCTCCCTTGCCCTCGTAGCTCAGCGGATAGAGCACCGCCCTCCGGAGGCGGTGGCGCAGGTTCGAGTCCTGCCGAGGGCGCCACGACGCTTCAACATCTTGAGTTGGCCCCCCTCGCGGCCGATAGTTCACCTACACCGGCCCGGACCCTTCGTCGCGATGATGCCAGGGCGGGCCGGGCCGGTAGCTTCCTGCGGTCCGTCACGTCCTGGGCGGCACTGAACGTCGAGGGTGGGTCGTGCTTCGGGGGTTCACGAAGACAGGTGGGCCCGAATCGGTGCCGCGCTCGTCACGATCGTGGCGGTGGCCGGCGTCGGCCTGACTCCCGCCGCCGCGGTGATCCTGAACGTGACCGTGGTCGGCCCGTCGGCCGCCTCGCACCTCGATGCCTGGCCCGCCGATCAGCCTCATCCGAACAGCTCGAACCTCAACTTCGTGACCGGCCAGACCGTGCCCAACCTGGTCACCGTGCAGACGAGCCTGGGCGGGGCCATCAGCCTGCAGAACCAGAACGGCTCGACCGACGTCATCGTCGACGTGGTCGGCTACTACCAGTTGCCGCAGGACAGCACCCCGCCGCCCGTGCCGTCGGGGCTGGCCGCCACGGCCGGCAACAGCACCAAGATCAACCCCGCCCCGTTGGCCAGCGCCAGTTACAACGACACCGGGCTCACCAACGCCACCACCGACAACTACCGGGTCAGGTCGGTCGACACCCCCGGCAACGGGTCGGACTTCTCGGGTCAGGTTTCCACCGTGCCCCAACTGCACGCCTGCGGCGCGCTGACCGCCAACACCACGTGGACCACCGGGCAGGTCCTCGTCGTCACCTGCCCGTTGCAGATCCCGACCGGCGTGACCCTCACTTTGCAGGCCGGGGCCGTCGTCAAGTTCGGTCCGACCGGTTCGCTGAGCGTCGATTCGGGGCAAGGATCGCTGACGGTCACGAACTCGCTGCTGCTCTCACCGGTGATGTTGCAGGGCGGCGTCGCCTTCGTCGCCACCGGCAACGTGTTCGAGATCACCAGCG
>JAYUBX010000203.1:0-2649 GCA_043740665.1 Candidatus Neomicrothrix sp. | reverse complement strand
CTTGGTGGGTTTGACGATGATCTCGGGATCGACCAGCCCAGTGGGCCGCACCACCTGCTCGACGATCTGGGCCGACTGCGCCAGCTCGAACGGACCGGGCGTCGCCGACAGGAAAACCACCTGGCCCACTCGCTCCATGAACTCCTCGAAGCGCAACGGGCGATTGTCGGCCGCCGACGGCAACCGGAAACCGAAATCGATGAGGTTCTGCTTGCGACTGCGATCGCCCTCGTACTGGCCATGCAGTTGCGGCACGGCCTGGTGCGACTCGTCGAGCACCACCAAGAAGTCATCAGGAAAGAAGTCGAGCAAGGTGCTGGGCGCGACGCCGGCAGCCCGGCCGTCGATGGGCGCGCTGTAGTTCTCGATGCCGTTGCAATAGCCGACCTCCTGCATCATCTCGAGGTCGTATTGCGTGCGCATGCGCAACCGCTGCGCCTCGAGCAGCTTGCCTTCGGCTTCGAACGTCGCCAGCCGCTCTTGCAGTTCGGCCTCGATGCGGGTGATCGCCACCCGCATTCGTTCCTCGCCCGACACATAGTGGGTGGCTGGGAAGACCACGAGCTCGTCGAGTGAATCGACGCGTTCACCAGTGAGCGGATCGACGACCGTGATGCCTTCGATCTCGTCGCCGAACAGCTCGATGCGCACGGCGGTCTCGTCGTAGGCCGGGTGGATCTCGATGGTGTCGCCCCGCACCCGGAACTTGCCACGGACCAGATTGAGGTCGTTGCGTTCGTAGCGCATGTCGACCAATCGCCGCAGGATCGATCGCTGATCGTGGGTCTCGCCCCGACGCACGACGAGCAGCTGATCGCGGTACTCGTCGGGTGAACCCAGGCCGTAGATGCACGAGACCGACGCCACCACGATGGTGTCGCGGCGGGTGAGCAGCGCCGAGGTGGCCGAATGACGCAGCCGGTCGATCTCGTCGTTGACCGAGCTGTCCTTCTCGATGTAGGTATCGCTGGCGGCCATGTAGGCCTCGGGCTGGTAGTAGTCGTAGTACGACACGAAGTACTCGACCCGATTGTCGGGGAAGAACTCGCGGAACTCGTTGGCCAACTGGGCTGCCAGCGACTTGTTGGGCGCGATGACCAAGGTCGGCCGCTGAGCCTGTTCGATGGTCCAGGCAATGGTGGCGCTCTTGCCGCTGCCGGTGATGCCCAACAGGGTCTGGAACCGATCACCGCGGTCGAGGCCGGCCACCAGCTGCTCGATCGCCTCGGGCTGATCGCCGGCCGGTTGGAAGTCGGAGACCAGACGGAACGGTGTCGCCGTCGACAGCGTGTCTGGAGAGGGAGGTGCCTCGGGCATGGGGTCAAGCCTACCGAGGGGGTACGACAGTCATCCCGGCCCACCACCGCCCTCGGTTCTCAGGAGCGATCCGCACCGCAGAGGTGCACTGGGCTCCAGAGAATCGGGAGAGCACTAACGTGAGCCAGTCCCCCGCGACCTTCGCGGATCCCTCGAGAAAGCGCAGCCGACGCTCATGCAGGACGCATTCGGGTCGCCACAGTCCGTTCTCGTGCTGGGTGGATCCTCCGAGATCGCCCTGGCCACGGTTCGCCAGCTGATCGAGCGGCGCGTCGAGACCGTGATCCTTGCCGTGCGCGACCCCGCCGCGATCGGGGCCTCGGTCGCCGAGCTCGAGGACCTCGGCGCAACGGTCGAGGTCATCGCCTTCGACGCCCTCGATACCTCGTCTCATACCAACGTGCTCGGTGCCGCCTTCGACGCCCACGCCGACATCGATCTGGTCATGCTCGCCTTCGGCGTGTTGGGCGATCAGGCCGAATTCGATGCCGATCCCGAATCGGCGGCAACGGCCGTTCGGGTCAACTACGTCGGGGCCGTCTCGTCGGGCCTGGTCGTGGCCGCCCGCCTGCGCGCCCAGGGTCACGGCACCTTGGTCGTGCTCTCGTCCGTCGCTGGCGAACGGGCCCGACGCACCAACTTCGTCTACGGCTCGTCCAAGGCCGGACTCGACGCCTTCGCCCAAGGTCTCGGCGACTCACTCGTCGGTACCGGAGCCCGGGTGTTGGTCGTTCGCCCCGGATTCGTGCACTCCCGCATGACCGAAGGCATGGCGTCGCAGCCGTTCGCCACCACGCCCGAGGTGGTGGCCGAACAGATCATCCGTGGGCTCGAACGCGGCCGGGACACGGTGTGGGCGCCCCCGATGGTGCGGTGGGTCTTCATGGTGCTGCGCCACCTGCCCCGACCCCTGTGGCGCATCGTCGCCGCCCGGTGACCATGAGCGGCGTCCCGAGCGCCACGCTGCGAGCAGTCCGGCCCCGACAATGGGCGAAGAACGTGTTGGTGTTCGCCGCGCCCGTCGCCGCCGGCAGCATCAACCAACGATCGGTGGCCTTTCACGCGGTCCTGGCCTTCATCGCCTTTTGTCTGGCCGCCAGCGGCACCTATCTACTGAACGACGCGCGCGACATCGAGTCGGACCGGCGCCACCCGACCAAGCGCAATCGCCCCATCGCCGCCGGGGCCATCTCAGTGCGGTTCGCGTACTCACTGGGGCTGGTCCTCATCGCCGTCGCTCTCATCGTCGGCTTCCTGACCGCCCGCGACTTGGGCATCACCCTGGTCGCCTACCTGCTGCTCACGACCGCGTACTCGTTCTGGCTGAAGCAA
>JAYUBX010000202.1:0-4818 GCA_043740665.1 Candidatus Neomicrothrix sp. | reverse complement strand
ATGGCGGCCACCGTCGGAGCCGGCGAATGCCCGCACATGGCACCGGTGTCACCGAGACAGAAGTCGACGTAGTGGTGCCCGTCCACGTCGATGATGGTGGCACCCTCGGCCGACTCGGCGAACACCGGGAAGGGACCGGCCCACCGATTCATCCAGTTCATCGGCACCCCGCCCAACAGCGCGCCGGCCGACTCGTTATGCAACTGGCGGGACCGAGGATGGCGTTCGGTGAAGGCGGCTCGCTCGCGGGCGGTCAGCTCGGCGATACGGTCTCGGCTGAGTACGGGTCGAGGTGTCTGGTCATCGGTGCCGGCCATGGCCGCATCGTAGGACTGGGTGGGTGGATCCGGCCCTGCTGGCGATCAGTACCGCGAATCAGAACGAGCTGGTGCGGGGCGGCAACGGCGGCGCCGAGACGGGCGCGGGTCCCGGCTCGGGGGCCGAGAAGCCGCCGGCGGCCGAGGCGGTCTCGGCTTCAGCCGACCGCAGTTCGCCGGCGCGGGTGAAGTAGATCGACGCGACTCGGTCGACGCCTTCGACGTCGAGTACGAGGGGGATGTGATTGAACTCGCATACCGCTTTCAGGATCTTGCAGACCTCGCGCGGTAGGTACGGCCGAAGGTCGCCGTCCCCCAGACGCCGGCTGATGTCACGCAGGTATTGCTCGGCACCGGGGCCGATCGTGATGCCGTGGGCGTGGGCCGCGAGGCGGAGCACGGTGTCGAACTCGGCGTCACCGATCGATGAGACCAGGATCTTGTTCTGAATCCGGCGGTAGAAGGCTTCATCGCCGAGGGTCTCAGGTGCCAGGTTGGTCGAGAAGACCACCTTGACGTCAAAGGGGATCTGGAAGCGCACGCCGTAGGTGAGCGAGAGAAAATCGCAGCGGCGATCGAGTGGGACGATCCAGCGATTGAGCAGCGCCTCGGGGGTGATCGTTTGTCGGCCGAAGTCGTCGATGACCAGCAGCCCGTTGTTGGCCTGCATCTGGATCGGGGCGAGGTAGACCCCGCTGTTGGGCTCGAAGGTCAGGTCCATCATTGACGCCTGCAGCTCGCCACCGACGACGATGCTGGGGCGACGACAAAGGACCCACCGGGGATCGAGGTCGGGCGGTTGGGGCGAGACGGGCTCGTGCACCACGGGGTCGAAGACGGTGATGATCTGGCTGTCGACCTCGACGCATCGCGGGACGAGGACCGGGTCGGTGTGGGTGCGGATCAGGCGTTCGGCCACGCTGGTCTTGCCGGTGCCGGGAGGTCCGTACAGGAACATGGCGCCTTCGGTGAGCAGCGCAGGGCCGAGCTCGTCGATCAGCCGATCGCTGACGACCAGGTCGGCGAAGGCATGACGCATGGTTTCGTGGGTCACGGCAGGCGGCCGCTGCTGGGCAGCGATCATGGCGGTGTAGGCCTTCAGGCTGACCGGAGCGTGCCCGGCGTACTGACACAGGGCCGCCCGCTCGCGGGCGTGCTCGCGGCCTTGCTCGGTCAGCTCGAAGATGTGGTCGCGGCCGTCCATTCCGAGCAGGTCGATGTGGCGCAGATCACGAAGGTTCTCGACCACCTGCGACATGATCGCCAGGCTGATGCCGAGGCCTTCACTGAGCCGGACGGTCGACGTCCGGCCCTCGTAGAGCGCTCGGCGTACCGCCAGATCTTGGATCAGGCCGATCGGGATGCCCATGTCGTCGAGCGTCCGCGGCGTTCGGGGCATCGTCCCGGTATCCATCTCGTGCTGCCTCCCCGGCGATTCGCGCTGCGACCTCAATCCATCGGCCGACCAACCGGTGGTCTTGAGGTTCGCTCGTCGTTCGTCGGTCGAAGGCCGTCGATCAGAGGTCGGGGAGCCCCAGTTCGAGGTTCGGTTCCTCGAGTCCGCCGTCGACCTCGAGCACCTTGCCGGTGATCCAGGACGCGGCCGGCGATGCCAGGTAGAGCGCGGCCAAGGCGATGTCGGTCGGTTCGCCGAGCCGACGCAGGGGGGTACGGCGCACCATCTCGTCGTGCAGTTCGTCGTTCTCGAGAACGGTCTCGAGGGCGGAGGTCGCCGTCGACCCGACGGCAATGGCATTGACGCGAACCCGCGGCGCCAGATCGGCGGCGAGTAGTCGGGTCATGTGACTGAGCGCCGCCTTGGCGGTGCCGTAGGCCACGAAGCCGCGGTCGCGCAGCCGGCCGATGGCCGATGAGATGTTGACCACTGAACCGTTGCGGTCGAGCAGGTAGGGGGTGGCCGCCTTGGTCAGGGCGAAGGCGGTAGTCACGTTGAAGTGGAAGGCCCGTTCGAGGAACCCGGCCGACGTGTCGAGAAAGGGCCGGGGCATCGAGCCACCCGCGTTGTTGACGACGATGTCGATCCCACCGAGTTCGGCGGCGGCGGCTTCGGCGAAGGCGTCGAGCAGGCTGAGGTCGTTCACGTCGGCCGGGAAGACGAACGCCCGGCGTCCGAAGGCTCGCACCTCATCCGCGATCAGCTCGAGCTGCTCGGGGGTGCGGGCGGTGATGGCGACGTCGGCACCGGCCTCGGCGAAGGTGCGGGCGCAGGCGGCGCCGATCCCTCGACCTCCGCCGGTGATGAGGGCCACTTTGCCGTCGAGAGAGAACGCATCGGTCATACGGTCATGCTGGCACAATCATCGGCCCTTCCGAGACGGTCGGCGGGCGGATCGCCGACTCAGTTGACCCCGATGAGGTCGACGACGAAGACGAGGGTTTCGCCGCCGCGGATGGTCGAGCCCGCGCCAGCCTTGCCGTAGCCGAGTCGCGGCGGAATGGTGATGCGTCGACGACCGCCGACGCGCATGCCGGCCACGCCTTGATCCCATCCCTTGATCACCTGGCCGTCGCCGAGGCGAAAGCAGAAGGTTTCGCCGCGGTCCCACGACGCGTCGAATGGCTTGCGGGTGCTCCACGCGGCGCCGACGTAGTGGACCTCGACCTGGTCACCGGTGCCGGCCTCGGTACCGTCGCCGACCGTGAGATCGTCGACCACCAGATCGGCGGGAGGAGTTTCGCCCGGGGGTACGTAGACGTGGGGTCTCTCGGTGGCGGCCATGGCGGCGACGCTACCGTCCGCCGATTCGGGTCGGGAACCTGCGGTACCGTCCGCTCGGTGACCTGCTCGCCGGGTGGGTCCGATCCAGGGGGATCCCAAGGTGGCAGACGTCCAGTTCAACATCGGTCAGGTCCACGAGGTGGTCAGCGCGGTGATCCCCGATCGAGAGGTGCTGGTTTGGGGCGAGAAGCGCTTCACCTACACGGACCTCACCGATCGGTCGCGTCGGCTGGCGTCGTACTTGAACCAGGCTGGTCTGGGTTGCCATACCGAGCGTGACCAGTTGGCCGGTCACGAATCGGGTCAGGACCATGTCGCCCTGTACCTCTACAACGGCAACGAATACCTCGAGGGCATGCTGGGAGCGTTCAAGGCCCGACTGGCTCCGGTGAACGTCAACTACCGGTACGTGGCCGAGGAACTGCGCTACCTGCTGGGTGACGCCAAGGCGTCGGCGATCGTCTATCACGCCTGCTTCGCGCCGACCCTGGCCGAGGTGGTACCCGAGTTGTCCGACGTGCGGATGCTGTTGCAGGTGGCGGACGACTCGGGCAACGCGTTGTTGCCGGGAGCGGTCGATTACGAGCAGGCGCTGGCCTCGGTCGAGCCCACATTGCCGCCCGTCGTCCCCTCACCGGACGACCTGTACCTGCTCTACACGGGCGGTACCACGGGCATGCCCAAGGGGGTCGCGTGGCGGCAACACGACATCTTCATGGCTGCTATGGGTGGCCGGGCGATCGGTTCGTGGGAGGTCACCCATAGCTACGACGAGATCGCCGAGAAGGCCCCCGCCGGCTTCCTGCGCATGATGGTGCTGCCCCCGCTCATGCACGGTGCCGCGCAGTGGGCGGCGTTCATCGCCATGACCGGAGGCGGCACCCTCGTGCTGCCCGACGACGTGCGCAGTCTCGACGCCGCCGATGTGTGGCGCACGGTCGCTCGCGAGAAGGTCAACACCATCACGGTGGTCGGTGACGCCATCGCCCGGCCCTTGATCGAAGAGTTGGAGCGGGGCGATCACGACATCAGCTCGTTGTTCGGCTTCGGCAACGGTGGCGCGCCGCTCAATCCGGCGCTCAAGCAGCGCCTGATCGATCTGGCGCCCAACATCGTGATCTCCGACTCGGTCGGCTCGTCCGAGACCGGCGCGCAGATGACCCACATGTCGAGCAAGGGCGCGGTCGCCACCGGCACGTTCCAGGCCGGTCCCGGAGCCGTCGTGGTGAGTGAGGACCTGCAGCGCCTGCTCGAGCCGGGTGACGAAGACCTCGGGTGGTTGGCCCAGCAGGGTTGGGTGCCCCTCGGCTACCTGAACGACGAGGCCAAGACCGCTCGGACCTTCCCCGTCATCGATGGGGTGCGGTACTCGGTTCCGGGTGATCGCGCCCGCTGGCTGGCTGATGGGCAGATCGAGCTGCTCGGTCGCGACGCGGTCACCATCAATTCGGGCGGCGAGAAGATCTTCGCCGAGGAGGTCGAGCAGGCGATCGCCGGTCACCCGGCCGTGCGCGACGTCATCGTGGTCGGTCGACCGAGTGAGCGCTGGGGCCAAGAGGTCGTGGCTCTGGTGCTGCTCGCCGACGGGGTCGATGTAACTCCGGACGAACTCAACGGGCACGCCTCTGCGCTCATCGCTCGGTACAAGCTGCCCAAGCATTACCAGTTCCTGCCGGCCATCCAGCGATCGCCCTCGGGCAAGGCCGACTACCGGTGGGCCAAAGCACAGGTGACGGACTCGGCCGCGTCGTGATCCGTGTC
>JAYUBX010000201.1:0-3786 GCA_043740665.1 Candidatus Neomicrothrix sp. | reverse complement strand
ACAACGGCTCGCTCGACAACGCGGCGGCCGCGATCTGGCACCCCATCGTCGAGGGTGCCGGAGCTCAGCGGTTGCTCGCTGGGGCGCGGGTTGCGCTCGGTGGGGGTCTGTGGTGGTGGGGTGTGCGGGATGCTGATGACGACGCGCAGTGGGCGTTCGGTTGGCTGGTTCTGCTGTTCGCCGTTCCTCTGGTCTGGTGGCACTACCTCTGGCTCGCGGTGGCCGCCCTCGGCATCGTGCTGGGGGGCCGGGGCGTCGATCGGAAGTGGATCATGGCGCTCCCGGTCATGGCCGTGGCCACCATTCCCATGAGCTTGGCGAACTCGAATGGCAGCTCGTTCGTCATCGCCCGGGCGCTCTTCTTGCTCATCTCGGCGATTGGGGTGGGGGCGATCGCCCGGACCGCCCGCCCGGTCCGCCAAAACTAGAACGTGTTACCGTCTTGACATGGAATTCGGGATTTTCGCTCAGCTCTTCGTGCCGCGCTACGAACGCGATGTCGACCCCATGGCCGAGCACAAGCGCATCATGCGCAACATCGAAGTCGGCATTGCCGCTGACCGCACCGGCATCAAGTACATCTGGTGTCCCGAACACCACTTCCTGGACGAATACAGCCACATGCCTGGCCCGGAGGTGTACCTCTCGTACGTCGCCGGTCGCACCGAACGGGTGCACGTCGGCTCGGCCATCTTCAACATCACCCCCAAGGTGAATCACCCCGCTCGAGTGGCCGAAACGGTGGCGCTGATGGACCACATCACCGAGGGTCGCTTCGAGTTCGGCACCGGCCGTGGGTCGTCGACCACCGAGGTGTACGGCTTCGACATCGACGATCTGGCCGAGACGACCGCCATGTGGGACGAGGCCGTCCGCGAGATCCCGAAGATGTGGAGGGACGGCGAGTACGCCTACGAGGGCACGTACTTCCGGATGCCGCCGCGTGAGGTGTTCCCCAAGCCCTACGGCTCGGCCCACCCGCCGATGTGGGTAGCGGCCGGCAGCCCCCCCACGTTTGCCAAGGCCGGTGCCATGGGGCTCGGCGCCTTCTGCTTCACTCACGGCACCCCGAAGGGCATCGCCCCGCTCATCGGCTCGTACAAGGACGCCATCGCCACCGCCGAACCGGTCGGTGACTTCGTCAACGACAACATCATGGTCGTCACCAACATGATCTGCATGGAGGATCGTGAGCAGGCGTTCGAGGCGGCCGTCACCTCGGGCATGAACTACTACTCGAGCCTGCAGATGCACTGGCTCGACAACATCCCGAAGCCCGAGGGCTATCCGGTGTGGCCCGACGTGATCCCCGAGCCGACGATCGAGCAGATCAAGAAGGCGGCCGAGATCGGCATGGTGGTGGTCGGCGATCCTGACGACTGCGCCAAGGCCGTGCAGCGTTGGGCCGACATCGGGGCCGATCAGCTGTGCTTCAGCCCGACCACGAACAACATGCACCAGGACCAGATCATCGAGTCGATGGAACTGTTCGGTCGCGAGGTGGTGCCGCAGTTCGACATCGACCCGGTGCACCGCACCACGCGCATGCGTGCGGCGGCGGCCATGGCCCCCGCCGTTGCATCGTGACGCCGCCGGCCAGCTTCAACCTGGCCGACCTGTGGGAGGCCGTCAGTGATCAGGTGCCCGACCGCATCGCGGTGGTGTGCGCCGACGTGCGCCGCACCTACGCCGAGCTCGAGCAACGGTCGAACCGCCTCGCCCACTGGCTCGTCGACCGCGGCGTCGAACCCGGTCACCACGTCGGTCTCTACCTGACCAACGGGGTCGAGTACCTCGAATCGATGCTGGCCTGCTTCAAGGTGCGGGCGGTGCCGATCAACATCAACTACCGCTACGTGGCCGCCGAACTGCAGTACCTGTTCGACGACGCCGATCTGGTCGGCGTGCTGGTGCAGCCCGAGTTCGTCGAGCGTTTGGCCGAGGTCGCTCCCGAGCTGCCTCGCCTTGGCTGGAGTCTCGCGCTGGGTGACGACTACGAGATGGCGCTGGCCGAGTCGTCGCCGGCCCGAGACTTCGCCGTCCGCAGCGGCGACGATCGCTACGTCATCTACACCGGTGGCACCACCGGCATGCCCAAGGGCGTGGTGTGGCGGCAGGAGGACGCGTTCTTCGCCTGCATCGGCGGCGCCGACCCCACCCGTCAGCAGGGAGCGGTCACCAGGCCCGACGAGGTCGTCGGTCGGGTGATGGACGGTCCGGTGGTGTTCTTGCCCGTCGCCCCGCTCATGCACGCGGCCGGGCAGTGGACATCGCTGTCGTGGCTCTACGCCGGCGGCACCGTCGTGTTGCTGCCGGGATCACTCGACGGGGTCGAGGTGTGGCGCACCGTCGAACGCGAAGGTGTCAACCTGATGACGGTGGTGGGTGACCCGGTCGTGCGGCCGCTGGTCGATGCGTGGGTCCGAGAGGGGCCCTTCGACGTGTCGTCGCTGTTCTCGATCGGCTCGGGTGGCGCCCCGCTCACCCCGTCGCTGAAGGATCAGCTCATCGCCCTGGTTCCCAACGCGGCGGTGGTCGATGGCTTCGGTTCGTCGGAGACCGGCGCCCAGGGATCGCAGCGGGTCGAGGCCGGCGGTGGCTCGGGAGGCGTGGCCGCCTTCACGCCGTATCCCACCACCACCGTGCTCGACGAGGGCCGGCGTCGGCCGGTCGAGCTCGGGTCCGAGGTCGTTGGTCGGGTGGCGCTTCGAGGTCGGATCCCGATCGGCTACTACAACGCACCGGAGAAGACCGCCGAGACCTTTGTCGAGGTCGACGGCGTGCGCTGGGTGCTCACCGGTGACATGGCCACGATCGAGGCCGACGGCACCATCCGGCTGCTGGGCCGCGGGTCGGGCTGCATCAACACGGGCGGCGAGAAGGTGTACCCCGAGGAGGTCGAGTCGGTGCTCAAGGCTCATCCGTCGGTCTACGACGTGCTCGTGGTCGGCGTCGACGACGATCGCTGGGGCCAGCGGGTTGCCGCGGTGGTGCAGCCGGTCGACGGCATCGAGGTCACGCTCGTCGAGCTGGCGGCCTACTGCCGTGGCGCGATCGCCGGCTACAAGGTTCCCCGTTCGTTGGTGACCGTCGATCGCATCGAGCGCTCGCCGGCCGGCAAGGCCGACTATCGATGGGCGCAGCGCACGGCGATCGGTGGTTGAACGCCCTCCCGGCGCGGTGTCGGTGCCCCTACGATGCCGGGATCGTCGGCCTCGGCCGTGGCCCCCGTGCTGACCGCCACCCCCCATGCGAACGACCTGGCGTATGCCTTCAACGTGACCGTGACCGTGACCGGCACGGTTGGCAAGGGTTGGCTGGCGCTCTACCCCGGTGATGCCACCTTCAGCGGCACGTCGAGCATGAACTGGTTCGGCAACGAGCAGGATCTGGCCAACCACGCCTACACCGGCATCGAGTCCAGCAACTCGGGCGTTCACATCCGGTGTGGCGGCGGCGGAACCTGCACCCACTTCATCCTCGATCTGATCGCCATCCTCGTGCTCGTCGACCTGAGCTCGGTGGTGACGGCCCAGCGATCACCGCTCGACGTGGCGTCGCTGGCCTCGACCCCTCGCGAGCGCGCCCAGCACGTTGGCTAGAGCCGTTCGATCGGCACACTGAAGGCGGGGTGCTCGACCCCGCCGTCGATCTGGAACACCTTGCCGGTCACCCACGAGGACGCCGGTGAGGCCAGGTAGACCGCGCACGCGGCGATGTCCTCGACCTGGCCGACCCGGCGCATGGGTGTGTTGTCCTCGAGTTGGCGGCGGACCGAATCATCGG
>JAYUBX010000200.1:0-1509 GCA_043740665.1 Candidatus Neomicrothrix sp. | reverse complement strand
GCCGGCGACTTCGATCTGCGCCACGGTGAGGCTGTCGCCATCGGGTTGGTCTACGCCGCCGAGCTGGCTCGGATCCTCGGTCGCATCGATGATGCTCGCGTCGACGAGCACCGACGGGTCGTGGCGGGCTACGACCTGCCCGGCGACCTGCCTCAGGGTCGCACGCCCGACGAGCTGGTCACGCTGTTCGGACGCGACAAGAAGGCGATCGACGGCATCACCTTCGTGCTCGACGGGCCCAACGGGGTCGAGACCGTCACCGGCGTCGACCGGTCCGCCATGGACGAGGCGTTTGCCGCCATGATCAGCCACTCAGCTCGTCACCAATCCGATCACCAAGCAGGAGACGTCCCATGAGCACCCCGGTGATCCTGCTGCTGAGTGGGCCCAACCTCAACCTGCTCGGTGAGCGCGAGCCCCTCATCTACGGCTCCGACACACTCGACCAGCATGTGGCTACCGCCCGGGCCGCGGCCGAGACTCGGGGCTACGGCCTCGAGCACGTCCAGAGCAATCACGAAGGCGTGCTGATCGACTCGATCCACGGCGCTCGCGGTCGAGTGGCGGCCATCGTCATCAACGGCGCCGCCTTCACCCACTACGCGTGGGGCATCCACGACGCCCTCGCCGCCTTCGAGGGTCCGGTGGTCGAGCTGCATCTGTCGAACCCCAGCGCCCGCGAGCCCTGGCGGCACCTCTCGGTGTTGGCCCCGGTGGCCACGGGCACGATCTCGGGATTCGGTGGCGCCGGCTATGCCCTCGCCATCGAAGCCGCCGTCGGCGCGGTCAGTGCAGTCCGATGACGCCGGTTCTGACCGTTCCGGACCTGGGGGCGCTGACGCCGATGGACGTGGCTGCCCGGATGCCTCGGCTGCGGGCCGCCCTGGCGACCCTGCGGGGTGACGCGCTGCTGGTCACGCGACTGGTCAACCTGCGCTATCTGACCGGATTCTCGGGCTCGGCGGGCATGCTCGTCGTGCTGCCCGACGAGCTGGTGTTCGTCACCGACGGCCGCTACCGCGACCAGGCCGCCGAGCAGTTGGCGACGGCCGGGGTCGAGGCTCGTATCGAGATCGCCGGCACCAACCAGCGCGAGGTCGTGGCGGGTGCGGTCGCGGCCGCGAGAGTCGCCGCCCTCGGCCTCGAGGCGGACGACATCACGTGGTCCCAGCAGCGGGCCTACGCCCAGACCTGGTTCCCCGACCTCGAACTGGTGGCGACCAGCGGTCTGATCGAGCAGCTGCGCCTGGTGAAGGATGCGGGTGAGATCGCCCGCATCGAGGCCGCGGCCGCGGTCGCCGACGTGGCGCTGGCCCACGTGCGGCATCGGCTGGTCGACGGTCTCACCGAGCAGCAGTTCGGCCTCGAGCTCGACACCGAGATTCGCCGGCTCGGGGCCACCGGCAACTCGTTCGAGACCATTGTCGGCTCGGGGCCCAACGGCGCCAAGCCCCATCACCGACCATCGACCCGAGCGATCGTCGACGGCGATCTGGTCGTGATCGATTT
>JAYUBX010000199.1:0-3618 GCA_043740665.1 Candidatus Neomicrothrix sp. | reverse complement strand
GCCGAAGTCCTTGTAGGCCGCAATGGTGCGTTGGGCGATGCGCATCTGGTGCACTTCGTCGGCGCCGTCGGCGAACCGCGCCCAGCGAGCCTGCTTCATCATCTCACCCAACGGCGTGTCGCTCGAATAGCCCAGGGCGCCGTGCACCTGGATGGCCCGGTCGATGATGCGCCACAGCGAGTTGGCGACGAAGTGCTTGGCCATCGAGACCTCGCTCTTGAAGTCGCCGCCCGAATCGATCAGGTAGGCCGAGTGCAGCACCATCAGCTTGCACTGGTAGAGCTCCATCGCCGAGTCGGCAATCATCCACTGGATCCCCTGCTTCTCGGCCAGCAGCGAGCCGTGCGAGAACCGGCTGAGCGACCGATCGACCATCATGTCGAGGGCGACCTCGGCCTGGCCGATCCAACGCATGCAGTGAGCCAAACGGGCCGGACCGAGGCGAGCCTGTCCGAGCAGATGACCCTCACCCCGACCGCCGAGCATCTTGTCCTTGTGCACCACCAGGTCGGTGATGCGGATCTCGCAGTGGTTGTGCGACCCCGACAGCGTGGCGACATCACGGACGATCTCCCAGCCCTCGCTCGGGATGTCGACGAGGAAGGCCGAGTTGGCCGCCTGCGGCAGATCGGGGTCGTCCTCGGTGCGGGCGATCAGGATGGCGAACTGGGCGCCACGGGCCCCGGAAATGAACCACTTGTGGCCGTTGATCACCCACGTGTCGCCGTCTTGATAGGCGCGGGTTTGGATGAGGGTTGGATCCGACCCAGCGACCTCGGGCTCGGTCATGGCGAAGCACGAGCGGAAGGCGCGGGGCTTGCCGTCGACCATTCGGTAGCCGTCGCACAGCGGCTTCAGGTAGTCCTGCTTCTGCTCGTCGGTGGCCCAGTGCAACAGCGTGTGCATGTTGCCCTCGTCGGGCGCCTGGGCGTTGAGGGCGAACGGCCCCATGCGGGTCTTGGCCGCCTCGGCCGACACGCTGGCCATGGCCACATGACCGAGCCCCATGCCACCCCACTCGGTCGGCATGTGCGGCAGCCACAGCCCCCACTCGCGGGCCTGGCTGCGCATCTCGATGATGGCCGGCAGCCACTGGTCGCGCTCCCACGACTCGTCCTCGGCCTGCTTCTCGATGGGCCTCACCACCGCGTCCATGTACTCGCGGACCTTGTGGCGAAGCTCCGCGAGCTCGGGCGGAAAACTGAAGTCGATGGCCATCCGCGGAGTATGTCACGACCCCACCGGCCCCCCTCCGCAACCTTCCCCGTTTTTGCGCACCCTGCTGCGCAAAAACGGGGAAGGTTCGGATTGGGTGAGTCAGGCGCGGGGGAGGCGGGCGGCGCGACCGTCGGTCTCGAGCAGGGCCGCGACCTCGGTGGCCTCTCGGTCATACCCGGCATAGTCGAGCAGGCCCCGGAACAGCACGGCCGCCCGCACCCCCTGATCGCCGTCGAGGGCCAGGAGCTCGCGGGCGAACGTCTGGGTCTGGCCGGTACCGGCCACCGCTATCGAGCCCAGCACCTGCGAGGGACCCGGCGGTTCGTTGGCGAACGCCCACGTCATGATCGCCACCCCCTCGGCACCGTGACCGGCGGCCAACGCCTGCGCGGCACGAAACGACCCGCTCGGCGCGCCGGCGTGAGCGTAGCGATCGACGGCCGCTTGGGCACCGGCCTGATCGCCCTGCCAGAGGCGTGACCATCCCAGCAGCTCGGACGCCCACCGCAACAGCGCTCCCGAGGGGCGCTTGGCCAGCACCGCCTCGGCCGCCTGCTGCGCATCGGCGGGCCGGTGCTCGATCAACGCCCGATGCCCGTACGAGAGCTCGTCGCCGAGTTGCTGTTGTTTGACCTTCGACAGCGACGTGATGTTGATGCCGGCGAACATCACCGCCATCACCGCGCCGAACACGAACCCCGCCCGGAAGGCGATCAGCGCGACGATCGCGGCGACGGCGATCGACACGACCTCGGCGATGCGACGACCGCGCCCCTTGGTCATCAGCTCGAGCGTCGACAACAACACATTGCCCCCGTCGAGGGGCAGGATCGGCAACAGATTGAGCACCGACCAGCCCACGTTGATCCAGATCACCTGAGCCAGGATCGTGCGTCCCTCGACGCCACTGATCGACCCATTGGCTTCGAGCCACAACGCCGGCAGTCCCAGCAGAAACAGGGCCGACAGCGGGCCGGCCAGGCTCACCGCAATGCTCTCCGTCGGGGTCAACCGGCCCTCGCCGTGGGTGAGGCCACCCATGCCGTAGAGCGTGATGCTCGGGTGGATTCCGAAGATCCGAAACGCCACGGCATGGCCGAACTCGTGGAGCAGGATCGACACGAACGCGATCACGACCCACGACACGATCAGCACCGGCTGCACGTCGCGGGGATTGAGCCCGAGCACCACAATGACCACAAAGAACACCGGCTCGACCCGCACGGGTATGCCCGCCAGACGGAAGTGGGGAGCCGAAGCCATCGCCCCATCGTATGCGGCCCGATGCGTCTCTGGTGCCCGCACTAGCTTCGACCTGATGGCACCCGATGGCACGGAGTTCACCGCTCGTCGACCGCCGGAATCTCTCGGCGATGGCTTGGCGTTGAGGTCGGCTCGACCCGAGGACCTCGAAGCCATCGTCGCCCTCGAGGTGGCGGCCTTCGGAGCGTCCGACGAGCCAGGGGTGCGGGCCCACCTGGCCACCGAGGCGGCCCTCGGCGATTGGGCGGTAGTCACGGCGCCCCCCCGCTCGACTTCAGGTGGGCCCGATCGGATCGTCTCGTCCTCGAGTCTGATACATCACCGCATGGCGCTGGACGGTGTCGAGTTCGATGCGGGACAGATCGAATACGTCGCCACCGATCCCGCCTATCAACGGCAAGGCCTGGTGCGGGCCCAGTTCGCCTGGCATCACCAGCGCGCGACCGATCGAGGAGATCTGGCGCTGTTCATCGGGGGCATCCCCTATCTCTATCGGCGGTTCGGATACGGCTACGGCCTCGACTATCCGGCCGTGCGGGTGCCGCCCAACCTCGACGCGAGCCTGCACCCCGACCTAGATATACGACTGGCGACCGATGCCGACCAGCCGGCGATCCGAGCGCTCGACCATCGACGTCCCACCACGGGATTGCGGGTCGTGCGCAACGACGAAGCCTGGGCCGTCATCAACGCCACCAGTCACGCCAATGCCTGGGAGCAGCTGTGGGTTGCCTACCGAGGCGACCACCTGGCGGCCTGGTTCCGCACCCAGCGCAAACCCGAGGACGGCCGCGTCTATCTGCCGACGGCGGCGGTGGGCGACCACGAGCCGGCCTCGACGACGCTCGCCCTGATCGCCCACGCCCGGGCGGTGGCCGGCACCGACACCCTGATCGTCTGGGACATCGCCGACAGCCGGTTCAGCACCCACCTCGAAGAACTGCCCGAGCTCGGGCCCTCCCTGAGGCACGACCACGCCATCTATGTGCGCGTTCCCGACCCGGTGGCGCTGCTCGATGCCCTCCGGCCCGCGCTGTCCGAACGGTTCGCTACTTCACGCTACGCGACCCGGGACGGCGAGCTGGTGCTCTCGTTCTATGACTCAGCGGTCGCCCTCGACCTCGCTGGCGGCCAGGT
>JAYUBX010000198.1:0-2245 GCA_043740665.1 Candidatus Neomicrothrix sp. | reverse complement strand
CCGCACCCCCGCACCGTCAGGGCAACGACACCATCAGCGAACTCAGAATCCCGGTCATGGTCCTCGCTACCCGGCGTGGGAGCATGAAGCCATGGTTTCTCTCGGACTGGTTCTCGGCGGTGGCGGTGTGCTGGGTGGCGCCTATCACGCCGGCGCATTGGCGGCTCTCGACACGGCCACCGGGTGGGATCCCCGAACCGCCGACCTGATCGTGGGCACCTCAGCCGGCGCCAACACCGCGGCATCGCTGCGCGGGGGACTCTCGGCGGCCGATCACCTGGCCAGGGCGCTCGATCAACCGATGTCGGCCCAAGGGATCGCCCTGACCGCCGGCCTTCCCGGGCGGCTGCGGCTGCCCGAGCCGCATGAGGCCGACCCTCGACCCCCCTGGCGCTCGCTGCCGCAGGCGCCGTGGCTGCTGGGGCCGGCCTTCCTTCGATCGGGCCGGGCCCGGTGGGGCGTGGCCCTGGCTGGCCTGATGCCCGAGGGACGACTGCCCACCACTGTGCTGGGCGACCGGGTCCGTCCCCTTCACCCGGGCCGATGGCCCGCGGCCCCGACCTGGATCGTCGCCTATCGCACGGGCGACGCCCGCCGGATCGTGTTCGGTCGAGATGACGTCGACGTACCCGATCTGGCCACCGCGGTCGAAGCCTCGTCAGCCGTACCCGGCCGGTTCCGGCCGATTCGGCTCGCGTCGGGGCGCTATCTCGACGGCGCGGTCTACTCACCCACCAATGCTGATCTGGTCGCCGGGCTCGGCTTCGATCTGGTCATCGTCAGTAGCCCCATGACCTCGGCACCTGGCGTGCTCGCCGACGGCGACGCCATGGGAGCTCGGGCTCGGGCCTGGTTCGCCGGGCTGTTGCAGCGTGAGGTCGCTGCCGTCACGGGCAAGGACACTCCCGTGCTCTGCCTCGAACCGAGCCAACGTGACCTGGCCCTGCTGCGAGCCGAAGGCCCCGACGACGAGCGCGTCGCCGCGGTGGCCGAGAGCGCCCATCAATCCGTTCTGGACCAACTCAGCGATCCGAGCATGGACCTGGGCGTGGCGGCGGCCATCGAGCGGCTCTGTCAACCGGCCTGACCACGGCAGGTCCAGCGCTCAGGCTCCTGGGTCCTGGCCGACCTCGACCAGCGCATCCCGGATGGCGATCCGCAGGCGCCGCGCCACCGTGGCATTGAGGTGGCCGACCAAGCCGTAGCCGGGCCGGCCGACCTCCTCGACGGTGAGCACGATCCGGGGCTCGGCATCGTCGTAGTCGTCACTGATGGCGATACCCCACGAGATCGGGGTGAGGTCGTCATCGGCGTAGCTCGGCGGGTAGTCGGACGGGTCGAACGGGTAGTCATCGATCGATCGGCGCATCTCCCCAGTGAACTCGGTCGAGCGATCGTGCGTCACGCTTGGGGATGGCGGCCCCCGGGTGTCTACCGTGTCGGACGTGACCCCCTCCCCGAGTGATGACGCGTCGCCTCCCGATTTCCTGCGGGCCTGCCGCCGCCAGCCGGGCGGACGCGTACCGGTGTGGTTCATGCGCCAAGCGGGCCGATCCCTGCCCGAGTACCACCAGGTCCGCGGACCGGGCAGCATCCTCGACGCCATCCGCGTGCCCGAACTGGCGACCGAGATCACCCTGCAACCGGTCCGCCGCTACGGGGTCGACGCCGCCATCCTCTACAGCGACATCGTCGTGCCCATCGCCGCCATCGGCTTCGGGGTAGACATCGAGCCGGGCGTCGGCCCGGTGGTCGAGCGGCCCTTTCGGTCGCGGCAGGATCTGCAACGCCTGCGGGCCCTCGAACCCGACGTCGACACGCCGTACGTGCTCGAAACCGTGCGCCTGTTGGTCGACGAACTGCCGGTACCGCTTATCGGGTTCGCCGGCGCCCCGTTCACGGTCGCCAGCTATCTGATCGAGGGTCGACCATCGCGCACTTACGCCGCGACCAAGGCCCTGATGCACACGGACCCGGCCCTGTGGGACGACCTGATGGAACGGTTGACCGACCTGGCCATCGCGTCACTCCGCAGCCAGATCAACGCCGGGGCGGCCGCGATCCAGCTGTTCGACAGTTGGGCCGGCGCGCTGGACCGCCCCGACTACGAACGATTCGTCCTGCCCCACAGCCGGCGCATCTTCGCGTCGATCGCCGACCTGGGCGTGCCGGGCATCCACTTCGGCGTGACGACCGGCGAGCTGTTGGCCTCGATGGCCGCCGCCGGGGCCGACGTGGTCGGTGT
>JAYUBX010000197.1:0-7194 GCA_043740665.1 Candidatus Neomicrothrix sp. | reverse complement strand
GGTCGCGGCGGAATCGAGTTGGCCCTGCGGCGAATCCAGGTGCCGACGTTGGTGATGAGCCTGAGTTCCGACGCGCTGTATCCGCCCTATCAGCAGCAGGCGCTGCGTGACGCGCTGGCAGCGCAGGGGACGCCGTGCCAGTACGTGATGATCGACAGCACCAACGGCCACGACGGCTTCCTGCTCGAGACCGACCAGGTGGGCCCCCTGCTCGCCACCTTCCTCACTGACGTGGAGAAACTCGATGCCTGACCAGACCCCGCCGATCCAGACCCCACCGAAGCTTCACCACGAGACCCGGGCCATCCGAGCCGGCCGCGCCGACAACGACACTGCGCTGGCACCGATCCTGTGGGCCACGACTACCTTCGTCACGCCGACGGTCGACGAGGGTCGGCGCATGGCCACCATGGCGGGGGCCAATCGTTTCTACAGCCGCTACGGCAATCCGACGGTCCAGGGCTTCGAGGATGCCATCGCCGAGCTCGAAGAGGCCGAGGCGGCCCGGGCGTTCGCCTCGGGCATGGGAGCGATCAGCGCGGTCGTGCTCGGGCTGTGCTCGACCGGCGATCACATCGTCGCCCAGCGCCAGCTCTATGCCGGCACGCAGCTGCTGCTGCAGACCGCATGTCCCCGGTTCGGGATCGACGTGACGTTCGTCGACGGCACCGAACCCGGCGCGTTTGCGGCGGCGGTTCGGCCCGGCAAGACGACGCTGGTGCTGGCCGAGACGCCGGCCAATCCCCGGCTCGACCTGGTCGACCTCGACGAGATCGGCGCCATCGCCGGGCCCATCACCGTCGTCGACTCGACCTTCGCCACGCCGTTGGTGCAGCAGCCGCTGGCTCACGGGGTCGACCTGGTCGTGCACTCGGCGACCAAGGCCATCGCCGGCCACAACGACGCCACCCTGGGTGTGGTGGCCGGCAGTCGCGAGCTGGTCGATTGGCTGTGGAGCTTTGCCGTGCTGCAAGGGGCGAACGCGTCACCCTTCGACGCCATGAACGGTCTGCGTGGGCTGCGCACGTTGGGGGTGCGGTTGGCCCGCCAGTCCGAGAGCGCCCAGCATCTGGCCGAGGTGCTCGAGGGTCATCCGGCGGTGTCGTTGGTGAGCTATCCGGGGCTCGACTCGCATCCGCAGCGCGAGCTGGCCCGGCGGCAGATGCGGCTTCCGGGCGGGCTTATCACCTTCGATCTGGCCGGAGGGCTCGATGCGGGCCGCACGTTCGTCGAGGCCACCCGGGTCGCCCAGTTGGCCACCTCGCTGGGTGGCCCCGAGACGCTGGTGACCCACCCGGCCTCGACGACCCACGTGAACCTGACCCCCGAGGAGCTCGGGGCCAACGGCATCACGCCCGGAACGATCCGGGTGTCGGTCGGGCTCGAGCACGTCGAGGACCTGGTGAACGACTTCCTGCAGGCTCTGGGCCAGGTCGACGTCGAGTAGCGGCTAGGCCGATCGACCCATGACCCAGGTCCTTCGGCCTAGGTTTTGCTCATGCCTTCAGCTCGGATCGCCGATAGACCCAGCATGGAGTGTGCGAGCTGCCGAGCTGATCTCGACGCCATCGACCGCTATTGCCCGGCCTGCCGTGCGCCCAACATGCGGGCCACGCTGCATCCCCGGTTCGGCCCGCCCCTGCGCGATCCCGGTCCGATTGTGGCTCCCCGGGTCGTGCCACCCGGGTCGCGGCCTTGCCCGCGATGTCAGGACGGCCTCCGTCGTCGGGATTGCTATTGCCGGTCGTGTGGCCTCGACGTGTCGCTGTTGGCCCCTCTGCCTCCGAGTGATCGCACGCTCGGGGTGTGGACGACCCCCGGCCCTCATGGCCTCGATGGCTATCGCTCGTTGCGCCGACTGACGATGGTGCTGCAGACGCTGGTGGTGCTCACCGCGTTGGTCGGTCTCGGGGTGGCGGTGCTCAGCCTCTTGCTGTGGCGCAACCTGGGTGGTGGTTCGATGCCGTTCGTATCGGTGCCGACGTCGTCGCTCAGCTGGGCGATGCTTCACCTCTGGGCGCTGCGCCTGGCGGTGGTGCAACTCGGCTTGTTGCTGGTCGCCTCGCTGGTCACCGTGCGGTGGACCGCTCGGGCCTATCGCAATCTCTCTGGGCTCGGCGTGCGGGGCCAGCGGTTGCCGCCGGTCTGGGCCACCGCCGGGTGGTTCGTGCCGGGCGCCAATCTGGTCATTCCGAAGGCGGTCTTCGACGCCACCTGGCGGGGCAGTGACCCCGCCCCTGATGGTGGACGCAACGGGCAGGTCCGACCGGTACCCACCGTGAACCATCTGTGGTGGATCTGCACGTTGGTGGCGTTGCCGACCGTCGTGTTGGCCATGGTGGCGCTGTCCCGGTTGGGTTCGACCCCGTCCACGTCGCTGGCCGACATCCACGACGATCAGGCCACTCTGTTGCTGCTGGCGGTGGGTGAGCTGCTGGTGGTGTTCGCGGCGACGCTGTTCATCCGCACCCTCGGGGGAATCTCGGCCCGACAGATGCAGCGGGCCGAGCGGCTGGGCCCGCCGGCCGCCCTTCGCGGCCTGCACGACCCGGCGCCGGATCCAGGCGCTGGCCGCCCCGAGCGCGTGACCGTCGAGCCGGCGGCACCGGCGGACGTCGACGATCCCTTCGCTGGCGACTGGCCATCGACGCCCTGGCCCGAGCCCGAACCCGCGCTCGCCCATCTCGGGGCGACCGACACGCGTGCCGGTCGCTACTGAGCCCAGCTATGCCCGAGATGCTCGAAGTCGAGGCCTATCGCCGGCTGGCGGCGCGAACGCGAGGGCGTCGCATCGTCCGGGTCGACGCGCCCGACGCCTGGTTTCTGAAGGGCGGCATCAGTGCCGGTGACCTCGACGACGCCCTCGTGGGGCGCTCGTTCGGCGCCGATCGGCGGATCGGCAAACTGCTGTTGCTCGATGTGGTGGACGGCCCGACCCTGGGATTGCGGTTCGGCATGACCGGGCGCCTGCTGGTCGACGGTCATGCGGCGATCGACCAGCTCGAGTATTCGAGCGATCGCAACGACGTGATCTGGGATCGCTTCGGCCTCGGGTTCGCCGACGGCGGTGACCTGGTGCTGCGTGACCCGCGACGGCTGGGAGGCGTCGAGCTCGACCCGGACGAGAGCCGGCTCGGGCCCGATGCTCTCGATGTCACGGGGGCGGCCCTGGCCCGCATCCTGGCCGGTTCGGATGCCCCGCTGAAGGCGAGGCTGCTCGACCAGGCCCGGCTCGCCGGAATCGGCAACCTGTTGGCCGACGAGATGCTGTGGCGGGCTGGGCTCGATCCGGCGCGCCCGGCCGGACGACTCGATCCCGCTGAGGTTCGCCGCTTGCACCGTCACCTGCGCCGGACTCTGGCCGAGCTGATGGACCGAGGGGGTTCGCATACGGGGGATCTGCAGGCGATGCGATCGAGGGATGGTCTCTGCCCGCGGGACGGTGAGCCCCTCCAACGGCGTACCGTCGGGGGTCGGACCACGTACTCGTGTCCCAAACATCAGCGGTAGGGTTCCGCCCCAGACGAGGGGTGGTATCGGTCGAACACCCGGAGCGAGCACCGTGAGAACCATCCCAACCCACGTCCGCGCGCTGGTGCTGTGCGGGCTGCTGGGCGCCTTGGTGCTGCTCTCGGTCGGGTTCGGGTCGGGCGCGTCGGCCGATACGACGACGGTCGCGGTCACGGTCCCGCCGGCCACGACGACGACGACAGCGTTGCCGACCACCACGGCGCCACCGGTGACGACGCCGCCGACGACGGCCAAGCCGAACACGACGACCACCACGACGAAGCCGACGACGACAACGGCCAAGCCGACGACGACAACGGCCACCACCGCCGGGACCGCGTCGACGGCCACCACGGCGGCGCCGGCGACCACATCGAGCGCGCCGGCGGTGCTGGCGCCGTCGACCTCGTCGTCGACGACCACGCCCGGATCGTCGAGCGGCGGCGGTGGCGGGTTGTCGGCTGAGACCAGGCTCCGCCTGGTGGTCGGTGGCCTGGTGGTGGTCGGTGGCGGCATCGCCGCCCTCACGTTGCTCTACTGGCGCCGCACCCGCCCGCCCGCCATCAACACGGCGCTTGATGCGCTGGGCGATCTCGATCCGCTGGCCGCGTCGATCGTCACCGTCCCGACCGGGCCCGTGGCGCCGCCGATCGCCCCGACGGCGGTGTTCGGAAGCCCTCCTCTGCCGGCGTCGTGGCTGGACCTGGCCGCCGCCACTCCGGCTGCGGCCGATGCCGCGACCGTGGCGGGGGCCGGCACCGGCGTGCGGATCCTGGGTCCGGTGGCGGCGAGCGTCGCCCGGGCCGAGGGGGCAACGCCGGTCGATCCTGAGACGGGGCCAGACGAGTCCGACGCCTCGTCGCTGCCCCAGCGAACGGCGCCGACGATCGAGCCGCCACCGCTCACCGTCGTCACCCTCGAAGATCTTCAGAACCGGGTGAAGGCCGAGCCGGCGCCTGAGCCCGAGCTCTCCCCCGAAGCCGACCCGCCTGGCTACGGTGGCGACCATGACTGAGAACCTCGATCTCGACGCCATGGTGCAACGGTTTCGCGATAGGGCCCACGCGGTGAAGAATCGCCCACTGCCGCCGGTCGCGGGCGAGGAACGCTCGAAGTTCATCCAGCAGGCGCAGCTCGACTATCAGGATTTCGCCATGGTTGGCGATGCCGAAGCCAGCCTCACCGATGGCGTGCTGGTGCTACGGATCGACCTTCGTCCTCCCGAGGCGTCGAGCGCCACCTGATGTCGTCCGCACGTTTCGACGCGGCGATCGCGGCGATCGACGCGGCCAACTCCGATGATCCGAATGTGCTGGTCATCGACGGGCTGTCGTGCCCGAAAGAACAGGCCCACGCCGAGATGATGACGGCATGGGTGCTGCGGCTCGATCCCGATGCCGCCGAGACGCAGTTGCTGGCCGCCCGAGCCCACCACCTGCGGCGTTGGACCTCGTCGCGCACCGACTTTCCCGATGGGCGGGCCGGCTACCTGCGGTGGCGGACGGCGCTGAAGGCCCGTCATGCCGACGACGTGGCCACGATCCTGATCGCGCGGGGCTACGACGCCGACGCGGTCGATCGGGTGCAACGGATCATCCTGAAGCAATCGATCAAGACCGATCCGGCGACGCAGACTCACGAAGACGCCCTGTGTCTCACCTTCCTGCAGACCCAGTTCAGTGAACTGGCCGACAAGTTGGGTGACGACAAGACCGTCGATGTCGTACGCAAGACCTTGGCCAAGATGAGTGATGCCGGGCGCACCCAGGCTCTGGGCTTGGTGCTGGATCCCGCGGAACGGGCCTTGGTCGAGCGCGCCCTGATTTGATCCTAACTCCCGACGGCTGGCGACCGATTGAGAGGGGCAACTGGTAACTCGACGCCTCAGCTCGCCCCGCGGCGTGCAGGCGGCTCAAGCGGAAGGTGATGCGTTGACGTGTGAGGCTTGTGGCGCCGACAATCCCGCCAGCACCAAGTTCTGCGTGATGTGCGGCACCCGGCTGGTGCCGCTCGACGCGTCGGCCCCGCCGCCGCCGCCGCCTCCACCGCCGCCTCCACCGCCGGCCGCTCCTCCCGCTGCAGTCGAACCGGTCGCGGCAGTCGAGGGGGTCGAGGAGGTCGAGGAGATCGCGGCCGAGAATCCCGTCGTCGAGGAGCCTGAGCCGGTCGAGGAAATCGTGGTGGAGGATCCGGTCGTCGAGGAACCCGAGCCGGTCGAGGATCTGGTCGTCGAGGCCACCGGCATCGAGATGCTCCTGAGCTCGCCGGCCGAGTCGATCCCTGGCGATGCCGATAGCGAGGAACCGTCGGGTGGGTTCATGGTCGGCGCTAACGACTCAACCGACTCCCCGCCGCCCCCCCCGCCTCTGCCGATCCTGCTGCCGCCTCCGCCTCCGCCCCCGGTTGACGTTGTGGTTGCCCCCCTGCCGCCCGTCCCGGTTGGGCTCTCTGCCCCCACGGCACCGGACTTCGAGCTGGAGCCGGTGGCCCGCAGTCATCCGGCGTCGGTGATGGCTCCGCCGCCACCCCCGCCGATCGAGGCTCCACGGCTGACGGACACCGTCATGTCCGTGCCTGTCGGCGCCTGGGCGGCCCCATCGAATGGATCCGGCGCGCCGCCGCCACCGGTCGCCGCCTGGGCGGCCCCGGCCCCGGCCCCGGCCCCGGCACCGGATGCTCCGCCCGAGGCGGCTGCTCCCGCTGGCATGATCGATCCGAACGGTCTGGTTCCGGTCATGCAACGCTTGTCGGCGGCCGCTCTGCGCACCGCTCGCGTCTCGCTCGGTGTCCTGTCGATGGTGCTCGAGTCCGACGAACAGGTCGAGTCGTTGGTCGGTGGCCGCTACCAGAATCAGGCCGGCGTGGCCGTGCTCACCGACCGGCGGATCGTGCTGGTGAACGAGCATGAGTGGGTGCCCGACGTTCGGGTGGTGCCGCTCACTGCCGACCTTGTCGTCCAGGGTTGGCAGGATGACCGGACCGCTTCCTTGATCTTCGTCACCGACGGCCAGAGCGTCACGTTCAGCTTCATCATCGACCGACCGTTGGCCCAAGAGATGGCTCAGCTGGTGCGGGCGCGGGTCGCCGCTGTCGGCTGAATCGTCGGTCCGGGGGAGCGCTTTTCACGTAGCCCCCCGGACTTGGTAGGGTGGGTAAAGCACGCGGACGTGGCTCAGCTGGTAGAGCATCACCTTGCCAAGGTGAGGGTCGCGAGTTCGAATCTCGTCGTCCGCTCCGTGAAACACCTGGTGAGAGGCCCTTTCGGGGGCCTCTCGCTTTGGTTTTGGCGCCGTGTTGCCCATGAATTGCCCATGGTGTTGCCCATGACCGATCCGGCCATGATCTCCGGGCGGTCGACGGCGACGGTCGCCGTCCCGGAGGGAGACGGTCATGAATGGCTCATTGCGGCAACGGGGCGCGAACAGCTGGGAGCTGCGGGTCTATGACGGGACGCATCCCGACACGGGAAAGATGCGCTACGCCACTCGGACGGTGCGCGGTTCGCGTCGTGAAGCCGCAGCTGAGCTGGCGGTGTTCGCCGCGCAGGTGAGCAAGCCGCGCCGTCAAGCATTGGACACGACCTTCGGCGAGCTCTTCGAGCAGTGGTATGCGACCGCGGCGCCCGGGTGGGCGGTGAACGCGCAGCGACAGACGCGCAGCGTCATCAACGTGCACCTGATCCCA
>JAYUBX010000196.1:0-7143 GCA_043740665.1 Candidatus Neomicrothrix sp. | reverse complement strand
CCACGGTCGTGGCCAAGATCGGCGAGGCGTCGGGCACCGATGCCGTCGCCTTGATCGCCAGCGGACAGGTGCAACTCGTCATCAACAGCCCCCGCGGGCTTGGTCCCCGAGCGGACGGCGCCCACATTCGCACGGCGGCCGGCGCCAATCGGGTGCCGCTGCTCACCACCGCGGCGGCCGGACTGGCCGCGGCCAACGGCATGGCTGACTGGGCCCGCCATCCGCTGGAGGTACGCAGCCTGCAGGAGTACCACGCAGGGATCACCGCGTGACCCATCGGGTCGACCTGACGACCCGCGTGGGATCGGTCGAGTTGACCCATCCGGTCATGACCGCGTCGGGTACGGGCGGCCATGGTGACGAGTTGGGTCGCTACGTCGATCTCTCGGCGCTGGGAGCGGTGGTGGTGAAGTCGCTGTCGGCCGGACCCTGGTCGGGCAACCCGGCCCCGCGGGTCCACGAGACCCAGGGCGGCATGCTCAACTCGGTCGGTCTGCAGGGTCCCGGGGTCGAGGCCTGGCTCGAGCACGAGTTGCCGGCGTTGCTGGCAACGGGGGCCCGGGTCGTCGCCAGCATCTGGGGCCGCACGGTGGCCGAGTACGCCGAGGCGGCCGCTCTGTTGGCCCACGCCCCCGATCAGGTCATCGCGGTCGAGGTCAACCTGAGTTGCCCGAACCTGCACCACGGTCGTGAGATGTTCGCCCAGCTGCCCGAGACCACCGCCGAGGCGGTCGAAGCCTCGTTGGCCTGCCGGCGGCCGGTGTGGGCCAAGCTGACGCCGAACGTGGCCAGCCTGGTGCCCATCGCCGCTGCCGCCCGCGACGCCGGGGCGGAAGCCGTCACCCTGATCAACACTGTGCTGGGCATGGCCATCGATCCCGAGACCCGAACGATGCGTCTCGGCGGCGGGGGCGGTGGCCTGTCGGGTCCGGCCATCCACCCGGTGGCGGTGCGGGCCGTCCACGATGTGCACCAGCAACTGCCCGGCCTGGCGATCATCGGGGTCGGCGGCGTCTCCCGGGGGGTCGACGCCGTCGAGCTCATGCTGGCCGGCGCGTCGGCCGTGCAGGTCGGCACCGCGACTTTTGCTGATCCTCGTGCGGTCGCTCAGGTAGCCGCCGAATTGGAGACCTGGTGTCGAGAACGGGCGATCACGTCCGTCACCGAACTGATCGGAGATGTCCGTGCCCGTTGAGATCAATGCGCCCTCGACCGAGGTCGCGGCCCGTCTGGCCCTGGTGCTCGACTTCGACGACCTGGTGCCTGCGCTTCGCCTGTCGCGTGAGCTGCGCCCCTACTTCGGAGTCGCCAAGGTGGGTCTCGAGCTGTACTCGGCGGCCGGCCCCGATGCCATTGGCGCCCTCGCCGAGCAGGGCTACGACGTGTTCGTCGACCTCAAGCTGCTCGACATCCCGACGACGGTGGGCAAGGCGGCGAAGGTGCTCGGCTCGATCGGGGCGCGCTATCTGACCCTGCACGCTCGGGGCGATGCCGACATGCTGCGGGCCGGGGTCGAGGGGCTCCGCGAGGGTGCGTCGCGGGCGGGGCTGCCCGACCCGTATCCACTGGCGGTGACGGTGCTGACCAGTGATCCTGGCGCTCCGCCGCATGTTCTGCCGGCCAGGGTTGCGCTGGCGGCCGAGACCGACTGCGGGGGCATCGTGTGCGCGGCGGTCGACCTGCAGGAGGCTCGCCGGATCGCCCCGCAGCTGCTGCGGGTCGTACCCGGAATTCGGCCGCTGGGTTCGGACCGCCACGATCAGGCTCGCGCCGCCACGCCCCGCGAGGCGATCGACAACGGTGCTGATCTGCTGGTGATCGGACGCGCCGTGACCGAGGCGGCCGATCCGGTGGCCGCGGCCGAGGCGATCATCGCCGAGTTGAGCTGATCGCGGGCCGCGCTAGGGTTCGGCCCATGCCGCTTCCGCCCACCCTCTCCGCTGAGCAGCGTCAGGCTGCTCTCGAAAAAGCTGCCGTCGCCCGTCGGGCGCGCGCGGAACTCAAAGAACGTCTCAAGATGGGATCGATCACCTTCAGCGAGCTGCTCGATCAGTCCGAGGGCGACGACATCATCGGCAAGATGAAGGTCGTGGCGGTGCTCGAGTCCCTGCCTGGCGTCGGCAAGGTCAAAGCCCGTCGCACGATGGAAGAGATCGGCATCAGCGACACCCGCCGGGTGCGCGGCTTGGGCGCCCAGCAACGCGAGTCGCTGCTGCGCGCCTTCCCCAGTTGAGTCCAGCAGAACCCGACTCGTGATCATCGTCGTGTCCGGCCCGGGCGGAGTCGGCAAGGGCACGGTCGTGGCTCGACTGCTCGAGCTCGATCCCATGCTGTGGCTGAGCCGTTCGTGGACGACCCGCCAACGGCGATTGGGTGAACCAGCCGACGCCTATACCTTCGTCGACCGAGCCACCTTCGAGCGCGAGATCACGGCCGGCGGGTTCCTCGAATACGCCGAGTTCCTCGACAATCTGTACGGCACGCCGGTGCCGGTGGCCGATCCGCACCGTGACGTCCTGCTCGAGATCGACGTGCAGGGCGCGGCCCAGGTGCAGCAGGACCATCCCGAAGCCCTGTTGGTGTTCCTCGAAGCGCCGTCGCGGGCCGAACAGCACCAGCGTCTGACCGGGCGGGGCGATCCGCCCGAGGTGGCGGCCCGGCGTCTGGCCAAGGCCGACGCCGAGGCTGATGCCGGTCGGCACCTCGGGGCCCATCTGGTCGTCAACGATCAGCTCGACCAGGCCGTGGCCGAGGTGGCGGCGATCATCGTGGCGGCGCGGGCCTCGAGTGCCTGATTCGGGCCGGGCCTGCTAGGATTGCCCGCTGGTATCTCTGGGGTCGATGGGTCGTTGCCATCCGCTCCTGAATCCGTCCAGGGTCCTTCCCCGGAACTCTCTCCCCCGAACCTTTGGAGCACGTGTGGCGCAGGTCCATGACTCGATGATGAACCCGAAGATCGAGGACCTTCTGAGCAAGGTCGACTCGAAGTTCACCCTGGTGACGTTGGGTTCGCTGCGGGCGCGCCAGATCAACTCGTACTTCGGTCAGCTCGGCGATGGTCTCGGTTCGAACGTGCCGCCGCAGGTCACGTCGGTGGCGCGCAAGCCGCTGTCGATCGCCTTCGAGGAGATCGCCGCCGACAAGATCGTTTCGGTGCCGATGGCCGATGAGGCAGAAGATGGCCCCGACGCCGATCCCGCCAAGCCCGCCGCCTAGCCAACCCCCTTCACCCATGCTCGCCGGGCGCACCATCGTTCTCGGCGTGTCCGGGGGCATCGCGGCCTATAAAGCCGTCGAGGTCTGTCGCCGCCTGGTCGACGCCGGTGCTCACGTGGCGCCGGTCATGACCCAGGGCGCCTCGCACTTCGTCGGCGAAACCACGTTCTCGGCGTTGGCCTCCGAGCCGGTCCAGACCTCACTTTGGAACGAACGCGACCCGATCCCGCACACCCGATTGGGCCAGAAAGCCGATCTGGTGTTGGTGTGCCCGGCCACGGCCCGGCTGATCGGCGACTACGCGGCGGGTATCTCGCACGACCTGCTCACCGCCACGCTGTTGGCGACGCGGGCACCGGTCCTGCTGTGTCCGGCCATGCACACCGAGATGTGGGAACATCCGGCGGTGCAGGACAATCTGGCCACGCTGCGTCGGCGGGGGGTGCACATCGTGGCGCCGGCCGAGGGCCGGCTGGCCGGGGGCGATGTCGGCACCGGCCGCTTGGCCGATCCGGCCGACGTGGTGGCGGCGGTCGAAGCCCTGCTCTCGGCGGGCGACCTGACCGGCCTTCGGGTGCTGGTCACGGCGGGGGGCACCCGTGAGGCCATCGATCCCGTGCGGGTCATCACCAATCGGTCGTCGGGCAAGCAGGGTTACGCCCTGGCCGAGCGGGCCCAGGCGCGGGGCGCCAAGGTCACGCTCGTCACAACCGTCGATCGGCCGGTGGCCGCCGGCATCGAGGTGGTCGAAGTGGCCAGCGCCGCCGACATGCAGGCAGCGGTCCTTCCTCGCGCCGGCGACCAGGACATCGTCGTGATGGCGGCGGCGGTGGCCGACTTCCGGCCGGTCACGGTGGCCGACCGCAAGATCAAGAAGGGCGACGCGCCTCCCCAGCTCGTCCTCGAGCCGACCCACGACTTCCTGGTCGACCTGGCTCGCACCAAACCGGCAGGTCAGACCCTGGTGGGCTTCGCCGCCGAGACCGACGATCTGCGGGCCAATGCCCGCGGCAAACTCGAGCGCAAGCAGCTCGACCTGATCGTCGCCAACGACGTCTCCGCCCCCGGCGCCGGCTTCGAGCACGACACCAATCAGGTGGTGATCATCGATGCCGCCGGGATGGAGCATGATGTACCGCTCAGCGACAAGCGAGCGGTAGCCGACGCGGTGCTCGACGCCGTCGTGGCATGGAGGGGTCGATTGTCGGCCCAGGTGCCGGGCCACGAGGCTCGCACGGAACAGGAGAACGAGTGACCAGCTGGACCTTCACGAGTGAATCGGTGACCGAGGGCCATCCGGACAAGATGGCCGATCAGATCTCCGATTCGATTCTCGACGCCATGCTCGAGCAGGACCCGATGAGCCGGGTCGCCTGCGAGACCTTCGTCACGACCGGCTTGGCCATCGTCGGCGGCGAGATCACGACCTCGGGCTACGTCGACATCCCCAAGCTGGTGCGCAGCACGATCAACGAGATCGGCTACAACCGCGAGTCCTACGGCTACGACGGCAACACCGTCGGCGTGCTGGTGTCACTCGACGAGCAGTCTCCCGATATTGCGCAGGGCGTCGACGACTCCGAAGAGGTCCGTTCGGGCTCGTCGGGCGAAGACCTGCTCAACAAGCAGGGGGCCGGCGACCAAGGGATGATGTTCGGCTACGCCTGCGACGAGACCGAAGAGCTCATGCCGATGCCGATCCACCTGGCCCACCGCCTGGCTGAGCGGCTCACCGAAGCGCGACGGTCGGGCACGATTCCGTACCTGCGCCCCGACGGCAAGACCCAGGTCACCATCGACTACGAGGACGGCAAGCCGGCCCGGCTGCGCACCGTGCTCATCTCGACGCAGCACAACGACGGCATCGACCGCGACGAGGTGATCCGGCCCGACCTGATCGAGCACGTGATCCGGCCGGTCATTCCGGCGCAGTTCGCCGACGACGACTATGAGGTCTTCGTCAACCCCACGGGTCGATTCGTCATCGGTGGCCCAGTGGGCGACGCCGGTCTGACCGGCCGCAAGATCATCGTCGACACCTATGGCGGCATGGGTCGTCATGGTGGCGGGGCGTTCTCGGGCAAGGATCCGTCCAAAGTCGACCGCTCGGCGGCCTACGCCGCTCGATGGGTGGCCAAGAACGTGGTCGCCTCGGGCGCCGCCAGTCGGTGTGAGGTGCAGGTGGCCTACGCCATCGGAGTCGCCCATCCGGTGTCGATCATGGTCGAGACCTTCGGCACCGAGACGGTGGCCAACGAGCGAATCGCCGAAGCCGTGTTGCAGGTCTTCGACCTGCGCCCGGCGGCCATCCTGCGCGACCTCGACCTGCGCCGCCCCATCTACAAGCGCACCGCCGCCTATGGCCACTTCGGTCGCCCCGCGGTCGACGGCGGCTTCACCTGGGAGCGGCTCGACCGAGTCGATCAGCTCAAGTCCGTTCTCGGGCTCTGACCGAACCGGCGTCCTGACGCTTCCTTTTCCACCCTCGTCGTCACCCGAGGCCGCGCCTGCGGCCCCGGTGGCGGACGAGGCCGGGGACGAAGTCGGGGTCGAGGTTCAGGTCGACCAGCGCGTGGTTCGGGTGCTTCCCGACCAACCGGCCATCGACAAGACGTTCGACTATTCGGTTCCTGCGGCGATGGGGGATCAGGTGCGCGTCGGCACCATGGTTCGCATCGCCCTGCACGGGCGTCGGATCGGTGGATGGGTGGTGGCCGACCACGTCGAGCCGCCGCCGGGGGTCACGTTGCGCCCCGTGGCCAAGGTCACCGGCTGGGGGCCGGCGGCCGACGTGCTCGATCTGGCCGAGTGGGCAGCCTGGCGATGGAGCGGTCGACCGGCCCAGTTCCTGCGCACGGCCTCACCCGAACACGCCGTGCGCCACGGTCCGAGTCCGGTGGCTGCTCGGCCCGTCGCCTCGCCGGCTGACGAGCTCGTCGGCGAGGCGTTCGCCCATGACCGATCGGTGTTGCGCCTGCCCCCGGCGACCGACACCTACGACGTCGCTCTGGCGGCGGCGGCACGCGGCAACGCCCTGATCCTGGTGCCGTCGATCATGGGCGCCCGGTATCTCGGGCTGCGGCTGCGGCGGGCGGGAGTCACCGTGGCCGTCATGCCCCGAGACTGGGCGCTGGCCGCCACCGGTGCCACCATCGTTGGCGCCCGGGCCGCGGCCTGGGCCCCGGTCCGCGATCTGGCGGCAGTCGTCGTGATCGACGAGCACGACGAGAGTTGGCAGCAGGAGCAGGCGCCGACCTGGCACGCCCGAGATGTAGGCGCCGAGCGGGCTCGTCGGGCCGGCGTGCCCTGTGTGCTGGTGTCGCCGACCCCGTCGCTCGAAGCCCTGGACTGGGGACGCCTGGTGGCACCGTCGCGGTCAGTCGAGCGCGAGGGCTGGCCGATCATCGATGTCGTCGACCGCCGCGACGAGGATCCGGGTCGGGCCGGGCTGTTCTCGGACCGGCTGGTGACAGCGTTGCGCAGTGGTGGTCGGGTGCTGTGCGTGCTCAATCGCAAGGGCCGGGCCCGGCTGCTGGCCTGTGCCGCCTGTGGCGAGATCGCGGCCTGTGAGCGGTGCGAGGCGTCGGTTGTTCTGGTCGAGGCGGGATCCTTTGCCTGTCGCCGGTGCGATGCGGTGCGTCCGCCGGTGTGCCTGGCTTGCGGTGGTAGTGCCTTCAAGAACCTGCGAGCGGGTGTCGCTCGAGTGCGCGAAGAGCTCGAAGTCCTGGCTCAGACCGCGGTGGTCGAGGTGACGGCGGCGACCAGCGCCGACGCGCTCGCCGATGCCCGGATCTACGTCGGTACCGAGGCCGTGCTGCACCAGGTGCCGGCGGCCGGGGTGGTTGCCTTTCTCGACTTCGACCAGGAACTGTTGGCGCCGCGCTACCGCGCCGCCGAAGAAGCCATGGCGTTGCTGGCCCGTGCGGC
>JAYUBX010000195.1:0-1976 GCA_043740665.1 Candidatus Neomicrothrix sp. | reverse complement strand
CTCGGGCGAGCGGCCAATCATCTCGAGCTGGCCATGTTTGCGGTGATGTGGTCCGAGCACTGCTCGTACAAGTCGTCGCGGATTCACCTGAAGCGGCTGCCGTCTGAGGGGGCATGGGTACTGGTCGGCCCTGGCGAGAACGCGGGCGTGGTCGACGTGGGCGACGGCATTGCGGTGGCGGTGCGCATCGAGAGCCACAACCATCCGTCGGCGATCGAGCCATACCAGGGCGCGGCGACGGGCGTCGGTGGCATCCTGCGCGACATCTTCACCATGGGGGCGCGACCGATCGCGGTCATGGATCCGTTGCGATTCGGCCCGCTCGACGATCCCCGAAGCCGGTGGATCGCCGAGGGCGTCATCAGCGGCGTGTCGGGGTACGGCAACTCGGTTGGCGTTCCGACCGTGGGTGGCGAAACCGTGTTCGACGAGACCTATACCGACAACCCGCTCGTCAACGTGCTCTGTTTGGGCACGTTGCCGACCGAGCGGCTGGTGCTGGGGGCGGCCACCGGGGTCGGCAACCTGGCGGTGCTGCTCGGCTCGAGCACCGGTCGCGATGGCATTGGCGGGGTCAGCGTGCTGGCGTCGGCCGGGTTCTCCGATGGCGAGACCGACGCGGCCAAACGTCCCAGCGTGCAGGTCGGTGATCCCTACGAGGAGAAGCGTCTGATCGAGGCGTGCCTTGCGCTGCTCGATGCCGGCTTGGTCGTCGGCATCCAGGATCTGGGCGGGGCCGGGTTGACCTGTGCCACCAGCGAGACAGCTTCGCGCGGGGCCATGGGCATGGACGTCGACGTCACCGCCATCCCATTGCGGGAGCAAGGGATGGAGCCGTTCGAGACGATGACCAGCGAGAGCCAAGAGCGCATGTTGGCGATCGTTGAGCCTGCCGGTCTCGACCAGGTGTTGGCCATTTGCACCAAATGGGATGTGCGGGCATCGGTCATCGGTCGGGTGACGCCGGGTCCCGCGACGGGTGACCCCGACGGCGGTCGCCTGCGCATCCTCGACGGATGGGACGGCGCCGTGTTGGCGGATGTGCCGGCGTCGTCGCTGCACGAGGACGCCCCCTTGTACGAGCGTCCGATGCAGGCCCCCGCCGGGTGGGACGAGTCGACGCGCACCCTGGCTCCAGAGGTGCCGGGTGATCCCCGCGCCCCGTTTGACGGCGATCACGGTGACCCGGGCGAGGACCTGCTCGATCTGCTGGTCGACACGTCGTGGGTGTGGTCGCAGTACGACCATCAGCTTTATCTCAACACGGTCGAGGGCCCCGGCGGTGACGCGGCGGTCCTGCGGCTCAAGCACCCGGTCACGGCGGTCGACACCGGACGCGGCTTGGCACTCACCACCGACGGCAACCACCGTTGGTGCGCGGTCGACCCACGTCAGGGCACGGCCCTCACGGTGGCCGAGGCGATGCTCAATCTGGCCTGCGTCGGCGCTCGTCCGCTGGCGGTCGTCAACTGCCTCAACTTCGGCAATCCCGAGCATCCCGAAGTGATGTGGCAGCTGTCCGAGGCGATCGACGGCATGGCCGAGGCCTGTCTCGCCCTGCAGACCCCGGTCGTCGGCGGCAACGTCAGCCTCTACAACGAATCCCGGGGCGACGACATCGACCCAACGCCGGTCATCGGCATGCTCGGCCTGATCGACCAGCTCGATCGGCGCCCGCCGGGTGTGCGCCTGATCGAGGGTGGCCGGCTGGTGATGATCGGCACCACCGAGCCCGAACTGTCGGGCTCGATCTGGGCTCGCCGTCGCGGTCGTCGCGGTGGGCGGTTGCCGGCGCTCGATCTGGCGTTCCACGCCCAGGTCGCCGATGTCGTGCGCTCGTTGGTCGTCGACGGCTTGGTCGCCGGCATCCACGACGTCTCGGCCGGCGGTGTGGGCCTGACCCTGGCCGAGATGGCGGTGAAGTCGGGCATCGGATTCCAGGCGGCCCGCATCCACGACGTGGCCGAACTGTTCAG
>JAYUBX010000194.1:0-4295 GCA_043740665.1 Candidatus Neomicrothrix sp. | reverse complement strand
GCGGCCGGAAGCCCGTGTCCGGCGACGTCACCCACGGCCAACACGATTCGGTCATCACCGACCAGGAAAGCGTCGTACCAGTCGCCCCCGACCAGGTTGGTGTCGCCCGCCGGCCAATAGGTCGCGCCGACCTCGATCTGGTCATCGGGCAGCGTCGGCACGATGGCCTGTTGCAGGTGGGCCAGCGTCGCCCGCTCCTGCTGAAGGCGGTCGCGGGCATCCCGCAACGCCCGCTCCTGGTGGCGCTGCTCGGTCACGTCCTGGATCGTCCCCCAGACGGCAGCATCGGTCGCGTCGTCGCCGACGATGAACTGGCCAGCCACCGCTACCAATCGGGCTCGACCCTCGTCGATGCGCAGCTCGGTCTCGGTCGTGAACGAGCCACCGTCCGACGAGCCGATCAGCTCGATCACCCGTTGCCGGTCGAGCGGATCGACCAGATCGAGCAGCTGACCCGGCGCCCATGGCACCACTCCCCCGCTGGATCGGCCGATGATCCTCGCCGCCTCGTCGCTCAGCGTCATGGTGGCGTGGTCCAGGTCGACACGCCAGATGCCGATGTGGGCAAGCGCTTGCGCGGCGGCCAACTCGGCGTTGGCCTGCTCGATGCGCTGGATGTGCTGATGACGTTCGGTCACATCGCGATGGACCGCGATCACGCCGTCACCGAACGGAGCGATCTGGATCGTGGCGTACCGTGCGTCAGTCTCGTCAGTGGCCTGCACCGTGACCGGCAGATCGTCCACCGACGCGGCCTGCCCCGAATCGGCGACCTGCACCATGGCCTCGAACACCGCCGAGCCCGCTAGCTGCGGAAGCAGCTCGAGGAGTCGATGTCCGACCAGCTCGTGACGGGCCATGTCACCGACGGGGCGGTTGGAATGGTTCACGAACTCCAGGGTGAAGTCGACGGTGCGACCCGACGAGTCCCGCACCGAACGTTGGATGGTGACCAGGTCGGGCAGTGAATCGAGAGCCAGCTGGAAGCGATCGGCTGCGACCTGGTCATGACGTTCTTGTTCGACCGACATCGGGTCGTCAGTCATCGAGGGACCCGGTCTCGGTGCGGGTCGCGACGATGCAGCCGCACCGTCGTCCCGTCGGGGCCTGATCGAATCTGCACCAGATCGCAGAGCTGGTTGGCCATCCACAAGCCACGTCCTCCTGGAGTACCGGGTGACGGCAGTTCACGCCCAACCAGCGGCGGCAGCGGCACGACCATCGCTCCTCGGTCGCGAACCTCGCACAGGACGGTGTCGTCCTGCCGCCACACCCGAACTGATCCCGACCCCCCACCGTGCTCGACGCTGTTGGCGGCGACCTCGTGCGCGGCCAGCGCCAGGTCGTCGCGCTCGCCGGCATCGAGCCCGAGATCCTCGACCGCCCGAGCCACGTGCCGGCGAACCGATCCCAGCGTCGCCCGATCAAAGCCGACCTCGACGGCATCCGGCGGCGGCGACAACGCGGCCGCGAACGGCTCACCGATGAGTTCGTCACCCCGGTAGTGCGGGCTCGGCGACCCACCCGACTGGTCGACCACCCTCGGATGACTGCGCCGGGCCTCGGCAATGATGTCGGGGTCGAGCCCGGCGACGCCGTAGGGACACAACAGCCACAGGGGCTCGGATCGGAAGGCCACATTCAGCAGTTCCTCATGACGCTGGCTCTCGACGATCTCGGCCGAGCGACGCCCAGGCCAGATCGGCTCGCCGACCCCCCGAACCGGTTGCCCGGCCACCGACCAGTCGGCGACGAACCGCCGCCAGACCGAGATGATCCGCGCCGGATTCGAGCCCACCTCGGTCATGTCGGCGAAGGCCACCGCATCGCGGCGAGCCCCGAGTACCCGGCGCAACAGCTCGATCTTCGACCGGTCGACCGCTACCAGCACCGGCTCGTCGGAGTCGACCGCATCGACGATGAACGAGCCGACCCGGTCGACGAACTCGTCGGCGTCGGCGTAGAAGACCGCCTCGTGACGGAAACCAGGTAGCAGTCGACTGTCTGCGATGGTCACGCCCTCTCCATCGCCCGATCGTACGCATGCGCCGCGACCGGCGACGACCCGGTCACCAGGTATCGATGCACGGACGCTTCTTGCCCGTGCGCGGTTCCGGCGGGGGCGCCGAATCAAGCGCCATGGTGATCCACGACCTCGAATCGGCCGGGTCGATGACCGCGTCGATCTCGTAGTACGTCGCCGCGTTGACCGCCTTGCCCTGCTCATAGAGACGAGCGACCTTGCCGTCGAACAGCTCCTGCCGGGCGATCGGGTCCGGCTCGGCCGCCAGCTCGTCGCGGAAACCGAGTCGCACCGCGCCTTCGAGTCCCATGCCGCCAAATTCGCCGGTCGGCCAAGCGATGGTGAAGATCGGCGACCGGAAGCTACCCCCGGCCATCGCCTGAGCGCCCAAGCCGTAGCCCTTGCGTACCACGATGGTGAAGAACGGCACGGTGAGGCTGGCACCGGTCACGAACATCCGACTGACGTGGCGGACCTGCGCCGTCGCCTCGGCATCGGGGCCCACCATGAACCCTGGCGTATCGCAGAGCAGCAGGATCGGCACGTCGTGGGCGTCGCAGAGCTGCATGAACCGCGACGCCTTGTCGGCGGCGTCGGCGTCGATGGCGCCGCCCAGATGCGCCGGATTGTTGGCGATCACGCCCATGGCCCGACCATCGATCCGCATCAGTGCCGTGACCATCCCAACGCCGAACTCGCGTCGCAACTCGAGGACCGAATCGGTGTCAGCCAGGGTGGCGATCAGCTGACGGATGTCGTAGATGCGCAGCCGGTTCTCGGGCACGACATGACGCAAGTGATGCTGGTTGGCGCAGGACGCGGTCGGGCCAGTCGGGTGAGTCGAGCCCGACCCGTCGAAATAACCCAGATACTGCTGAGCCACCCGCACCGCTTCGGCCTCGTCGCTCACGGCAATGTCGACGACCCCGTTGGGGACCTGCACCGACATCGGGCCGATCTCGTCGGGGGTGAAGACCCCGAGACCACCGCCTTCGATCATGGCGGGTCCACCCATGCCGATGTTCGAGCCGGCAGTGGCGATGACCACGTCGCAGCACCCCAGCAGGGCGGCGTTGCCGGCGAAGCACCGACCCGACGTGACACCCACCAGCGGCACCAGACCACTGAGGCCAGCGAACAGGACGAACGCCATGGTGTCGAGCCCCGACAGTCCGCTCGAATCGGTGTCGCCGGGACGACCACCGCCACCCTCGGCGAACAGCACCACCGGCAGACGCAGGCGTTCGGCCAAATCGAACAGCCGGTCCTTCTTGCGATGGTTCTGCACGCCCTGCGTGCCGGCCAGGACGGTGTAGTCATACGAGAGCACGACGGTTTGCTGGCCGGCGACGGTGCCGACCCCCGAGACCAACCCGTCGGCGGGCGTACGGTGGATCAGCTCGTCGAAGGTCCGGCGCCGGCGCTGAGCCGCCACCACGAGCGCTCCGTACTCGACGAAGCTATCCGGGTCGCAGAGGTCGGCGATGTTCTCGCGGGTCGTCCGCTGACCGGTGCCACGCCGACGCTCGACCGACTCGGGACGCGCCGGATCGAGCCCCAAGGCGTGGCGGCGGCGGACCTCGTCGAGGTCGGGCCGAATCGCGGCAGGGTCGATGTCGTCACCCGAGACCGGGTGCACCGGATCGGCCACCGCATCGTCAGTCGGCGAGGAGCTTGTCTCGCTGACGGTGATGATCGGATCGCCGGGATCGACGGTTTGGCCAACTTCGACCCACACCTGCATGACCGTGCCGCTGCACTCGGTCACGACCGGATGTTCCATCTTCATCGACTCGATCACCGCGACGGTGCGGCCCGCCGAAAGTGCTTGGCCGACCGCCACCTCGACCCGAACCACGGTGCCGGTCAACCCGGCGGCGATGACCTGATCGTCGGGCTGGCCCTGGGCGGCGTCCATGGCGGCCGAGACTATCGTCGGCCCGGTGATCGAACCCGTGAACGACCAGTTGAACGAGCTCGGCTTCTACACCCTCGCCGGACACTCCGGCTCGCCCCGCGACTTGGTGACCGAGGTCCGCGACGCCGAAGCGATGGGTCTCGGCAGCGCCTTCATCTCCGAACGGTTCAACACCAAAGAGGCGGCCACCCTGTCGGGCGCCGCCGGCGCGGTGAGCGAGACGCTCGGCGTGGCCACCGCCGCCACCAACCACAACACCCGCCATCCCATGGTCACCGCCACGTTCGCCATGACCATGCACCGGCTCACCACTGGTCGGTTCGGCCTCGGGCTCGGGCGAGGCTTCGACGCGCA
>JAYUBX010000193.1:0-6774 GCA_043740665.1 Candidatus Neomicrothrix sp. | reverse complement strand
GGTCGCCCGCGGCTTCATCGCCGGCCTGCTGGTGCACGCCCCCGAGATCACCGCCGTCACCAACCAGTTGGTGAACTCGTACAAGCGGCTCATCGCCGGGTACGAAGCACCGGTCTACGTGACCTGGGCCCGCAACAACCGCTCGGCCCTGGTGCGGGTGCCGGTCACCAAGATGGGCAAGCAGTCGTCGACCCGCATCGAATATCGGTCCCCCGATCCGGCCTGCAACCCCTACCTCGCCTATTCGGTGTTGCTGGCGGCCGGACTCAAGGGCGTCCGCGAGGGATACGAACTTCCGCCCGAGGCTTCGGCCAACGTGTTCGAGCTCACGCCCGAAGAACGAGCCGCCGAGGGCATCCGACCTCTGCCGCAGTCGTTGAGCGAGGCTCTCGATGTGATGGAAGGTTCAGAACTGGTCGCCGAATGCCTCGGCGAGCACATCTTCGAGTGGTTCCTGCGCAACAAGCGAGCCGAATGGGCCGACTACAAATCGCAGGTGACCCAATTCGAACTCGACCGCTACCTGCCGAACTGGTAGCCGTCACCACCCGCCCATGGAACCCCTCCTGCTGTTTCCCGACCCGGCCCCGCCGGAACTGGTCCAGGCGCTCGACCTGGGTGGCTTTCCGTGGAAGGCCGTCGCCGATGACACCGTCGTCGACAAGGTCGAGCCCGAGGACGGCTGGGCCGGGGCTGTCATCTGCGCCGACAACGACTCTGAGGGTGCCTTCGCCCTGTGCCGGGCCATCCGCAAGCGGGATCTGCCGCTCGAGCCGGTGCTCATCCTGGTGTCGGGCACCCAGTTGAGCGATCTCGAGCTTCGCGACGACCTGTTCGACGACTTCTGTCTGTCGCCCTTTCACCCCCGCGAGCTCGAAGCCCGGCTGAAGCACCTGTTCTGGCGCACCGGTCGAGGCACCCGCCCCGAGCTGATCGAGTACGGCGACCTGATCCTGAACCTCGAGACCTATCAGGCTGCCATCTCGGGCAGCCCGCTCGACCTCACCTACATGGAATACGAGCTGCTCAAGTTTCTGGCCTCGCATCCCGGCAAGGTGTTCACCCGCGAGACCCTGCTCAGCCGAGTGTGGGGCTATGAGTACTACGGCGGCGCCCGCACGGTCGACGTGCACGTGCGCCGCCTGCGGGCCAAGCTCGGCGAAGAGCACGCCAACCTGATCCAGACGGTGCGATCGGTCGGTTACCGCTTCGGCCAATCGCGCTGGAGCCTGTAAGCGCCATCCCTGGTCTGACCGATCCCACCGAAGGTCCTCAGCGTTGAGCGGTTGCAGCCCGCAGTTGGCGACAGGTCGCCTTCACTGAGCCTGAAGGTCGGGATCGGCGAGATCACCGACTGCCAATTGATGACGCTCGTGGCCGATCGCCTCGCCTAGCGCGCGTCGAGCATCTGTCTCACCACCGGGCACGATCAACACTGCGGTGCCGAAATCGATCGCCGTCAGCTGACTGCCCCCGACGAGTCCCCATCGGCGTCGCGCCTCCACAGGCAGAGTCAGTTGCCCCGCTGTCGCCTGATCGGACCACGGACGAGGCGACTACTGCTGGAACGACACCCCGGCCGGCAGCGGATTGGCCAACAAGGTCGCAAGACGGCGGGGGTCAACCTCTTCGGCAACGATGCCCGGGCCGCGGAGCATGGAGATTTGATCCCCAGCCCAGCTCGGATCGCCGGAGTCGTAGTTGCTGGCCAGGGTCAGACTCTGCCCCGAAATGCACCCGGCGGCGGGTACGCCCGGTAGCGCGAGGTACGGGGCAACGCGGACCGTCCGGCCTATCGAGGCGAAGCGAGCTTCCACTACCGTAGGAATGGATGCGAACAGGGTGGCATCGACTGCGTCGGACAGACACAAAACACGGACCCAGGACATCTCGGCACCGGCCGACAGGTCAGAGGTCGGGACGATCGTGCTCGAATATGTCGATGGGCTGCCCTGGAACAACACCCCCGCAGGCAGCGGGATCGACAGCAGGATCGCCTGGTACTCGGCCTCACGATCCGTGCTGAAGCCGCGAACGGAGACCCTCGCGCCGGGCGTCGAGCCTCCTGCCGACGGGGTGCTGGCGACCGAGACGTCGGGATCCACGATCGAGAGCATCGAGGTCAGCGCCACCATCCCCGTCGGACACTGCGGATCGTGGCGGACGCATTCTTGCTGCACGTCGAGGGCGGCGCTCACCGCCGCATCGGTCAGGCTCAGTTGCAGAACCGGTGGTGGCGAGCTCACCGACCGTCCCACCGCTCCGGCGGGGCCCAGATCGACCGCCGGGGCCAAGCGGTAACAAGATCCGTTCGGACCCGACGTGCGCGCGGTGAACGAGCCATCAGGATTGCTACCCCCCGTCGAACAATCGCTGAGATCCTCGAGCACGGGCCGCAGCTCGAAGCCACCGGCAGCCTGGCCGAGGCCTGCATCGAACTGGTCGACCGCTCCGCCGGGTAGCTCGATGTGGATATGAAGGGGGTCCACCAGCTCGACCTGCGCATCGGGGTGGCCGAACGCCATGTACCGGGCTCGGATCCGATCGACCAACAACTGTGGATCGCTGATCGGATGGGCCAAGGTCAGGTCGAACGGACCAGCGCCGGCGACCGTGGTGGGGGTCGGCCCGGTGACCTTCAGACTCTGGTCCGAGTCGGTCGCGGCCACGACCACCGCCAGCAGCGACACCACCGCCAGCAGGACGGCGGCCACCATGAGCCGCTCGCCCACTCGACGCCGACGGCGGATCGACTCGGCCCGGCACTCGATCGATTCGAGTGGTGGCGGCGGCGCCGGCGGTCGGTCGACGAGTACTGCGGCGGCACGTTCGAGGTCGGTCATGGCAAGACCTCCGTAGGGTCAGCCGGCTTCCGGACGGATTGGGACTGGTCATCGGTCAGAAACCGGGCGAGGGATCGCCGAGCCGTCGAGAGATTCGACGCGACCGTTCCTCGGCTGACCCCCATGGCCTCGGCAATGGCCGCCTCGGGCAGGTCCGCGACATAGCGCAGCACGATCGCCGTGCGCTGACGGTCGGGAAGCGCCCGCACCGCGTGCCAGACGTCATCGTCGATCGGCCGCTTCTCCACCGAAGTCGGCGCCCCGACTCGACTGACGGCGCGCCGCTCGGTGCTCGCGCGCCGACGCATGCGGCGGCGGAGGTGGTTGAGGGCCACTCGATAGGTCCATCCAGCCGGTGAGGACATGACCGACACTCGATGCCAGCGAGCCAGCGCGCGGGCGAAAGCCTCGTCGGTGGCATCGGTGGCGATGTCGACCTGGCCCGACAGCGCGCACACACACAGTGACCCCAGCAGACGGGGGTGCTCTCGCCGATACCACGCCTCGAAATCGATCGCGCCCGCTTGGCTCATACACCCCTTCAAGTCACGAGCGCCTCCCCATGTTGGGGCCACAGTGACATTTCTGCTCGAGCCGAAAACGGCGAGAGCCTCCCCGTAGGGAGGCCCTCACTCAGACTGGGTGCAAATCAGACGATCTTGACATCCTGTGCCTGCTCGCCCTTGGGACCCGTGGTCACCTCGAACTCGACGGCCTGCCCTTCCTCGAGTGAGCGGTAGCCGGTCGATTGGATCGCGCTGTAATGCACGAACACGTCGGCCCCCCCTTCACGCGAGATGAAGCCGTAACCCTTTTCGGCGTTGAACCACTTGACGGTGCCGGAAGCCAATCCGATCCCCTTTCCTGACTGCGGGATCGGTCATGCCGGGTCCCTGCTGGTTTGCGGTAACGAGCGAACGTTACATCGCCATCCCTCGGCGATGCGCAAAAGAGTTCACCCGGTGTGACCGACAAACGAACGACCGGAAGCGGCCTACTTGCCCAACTCGAGGTATTCGGAACCCTCGAACTGAGCGGCGACATCGTCGTTGACCAACAGGCCGAGAACACCGGCGACCACGACCATCGACATGATGACCACGACCGGGAAGGCCAGCAACAGCACGACGATCACGATTGCTCCAGGCATACGGTCATCCAATCACGTACCACGACACCGAGCCAACATCGCGGCCCGCTCGGCCGGCGATCGTCAGGGGCCAACGTAGGCCCAGGCTTCGATCTCGACCAGGGCCACGAGGGGCAGTTCGGCCACCGCGAAGGCCGACCGGGCCGGATACGGCTCGGCGAACAGCCGGGCATAGATGTCGTTGACCAAGGAGTAGTCGCGCATGTGACGAAGGAAGACCGTCGTCTTGCGCACGTCGGCCAGCGAGGCACCCTTACGTTCGAGCAGCGCCGCCATGTTGGCGACGGCCTGGGTGAACTCGTCCTCGACCCCACCCGGCACCAGCTCGCCACCGGACACGCCGACCTGGCCCGACACGATCAGCCAGTCACCCGCCCGGACGATTGGTGAATACGGCGGAGGCGAAGCAACGGTCATCGGGGATTCTCCTGGCTCAGCTCGGACGGCGGGCCCGCTGATGATGGCAGGTCAGACCCGCAGGGCCACGCCCGTGGGCCAGGCGGCCGCAAGACCCTGGCTGCGCCACACCGCCGCGGCCACCGCCGCGAACACCGCGTCGGACCCGTTGACCGGCTCTCCCTGGGTGGCGTCGATCTCGATCTGGATGGGCGGGGTGTCGATCGCCCGCAGCACCCCGAACGATCGGATCGTCAGGTCATGGACGACTCCGGCGGCGTCGACGGCGAGCGCTTCGGATGTCACCCAGCCGATCGCCATGTGGGCGGCACCCACCGCGTAGGACCGCAGCACGACCTCGTCGAGCGGATCACCGGCGGCGACCCGTACCCGCACCGTGCCGTCGGCGTCGATCGATGCTGACGCCCACCCACCCCCGGGGCCACGTACCTCGATCGGAAGATCCGGCGATTCGGTGCGGCCGATCGACGCGGCCGCCGACAGCAGTACCGCCGCCTCGGCCCAGCCCGCGGCACGCGCCGAGACCGACGTGGGCGGACCCGGCACGTCGACCTCGATGATCTCGATCCCGGGGGCCACGAGACCGACGCGATCGGCGATCCCGGGCGTGCGGGCCACCCGCATCACACCGGTACCGTCCGGCTGCATCCCCGCCGCCATCGGTGGCCGCTTGGGGCCCCGGCGAACGACGTCCTCCCGAGAGAGCAACACCAGGACGCACCGGTCCAGCCGGGCGGCAAGCTCGGCCGCGGCGGCCGGCGCCACCGAGGTCGCCTTGGCACCGAAGGCTCCCCCGTTGGCCAGCGGCGACGCCGGCTCGGCGCCCGGCTCGCACCACGCCGCGTCGGTCTCGAGATAGCCCGGCTCGACCCACGACGTGCGCAACGTGACGGCCCAGTCGCCCGGCGGCAGATCGATCGGCGGCGCCGACTCGAAGGTGGTGCGTCGGCCCTGCACCTTGCCCGAGCGCTGCCGCGCCTCAGCCAACGTCTCGCCGACGGCCCATCCGCCCTGGCCGTCGGGCACCGCCACCAACGCGCCGTCCGGCGCGGTGTCGGCCGCGAAACCCGCCCGCCCCAGCGCGACGTCGGGCCCGACCCGCTGGGGCGCGCCCCCTTCCAACGTGGCCCGGCGGCTGGCGGCCGCGAAGTCACGGACGGGCGGTGACACGCGCCGATCGTCGGCCACCACGGCGTAGGCATCGACGATCGTTCGCCACCCGGTACAGCGGCACAGATGGGCCTGCAGCGACCGCTCGACCGACGTGGTGTCGTCGGGGGCGACGCCCTTGGTACGCAGGCCCTCGAGCCGAACGATGATGCCGGGGGTGCAGAACCCGCACTGACTTCCGCCGGTCGCCACCAAGGCGTCAGCCCACTCGTCCTGGACGTCGGTCGACAGCCCTTCGAGGGTGGTGATCGCCCGGCCGGCCACCCGCCGGGCCGGCGTCACGCACGCGACGCGCGGGGCCCCGTCGACCAACACCGTGCAGCACCCGCATTGGCCTTGGGGGCTGCAGCCGTCCTTGACCGAACGAAGACCCAACCCGTCGCGCAAGACATCGAGCAGGGTGCCACCGTCGTCCGGCACCTGCACTTGGCGGCCGTCGACCATCAGCTCGATGACCGGACCGGTCGATCGCGGCCGAGCAGAATCGGTCATGGATAATTTGGGGGGCGATGGACGGTGAACACGACCGGCAGGATAGGTTCAGCCACCATGCTGCCGACACCTGGTGCCCCGCTGAGCCGCCGTACCGTTCTGCTGGGGGCGGCCGGACTCGCCGGATCGGCCGTCTTGGTGGCGTGCGGCAGCAGCGGATCGAAGAACACCACGACCGGCACCAACATCGCCCTCAGCCCCAGCGATGGCTCGTCCTCGCTGATACCGATCTTCGGGGCCGACGCCGCGTATCAGTACGTCGTGACCGGCTCGCCCCAGCGACTGGCCTTCGGCGTGAACGGACCCAACGGCGAGCACCTGCTCGACGTGCCCCCGTCGCTCAGCTTCCAATTGAGCAAGGACGGCCAGGCCGTCGGCAACCCGACCGAGGTCCTGGCCCACACCGACGGGGTGCCGATCGGCTTCTATCCCTACCGAGCCACCTTCGATTCGGCCGGCACCTATCAGGTCGAAGTCACGATCGACGGCAAGCAGGCCTCGGCGCCGTTCGACGTCGTCGACGGCGCCAGTTCGTCGCTGGTGCCCCGCGGTGCAGCCATGCGGCCCAGCGAGACACCCACCGTGGCCGACGCACGCGGGGTCGCCCCCATCTGCACCCGGCCGGCGGGCACCTGTCCGTTCCACACCATGACGCTCACCCAGGCCCTGGCCACCGGCCAGCCGACTGCCCTGCTGATTGCC
>JAYUBX010000192.1:0-1693 GCA_043740665.1 Candidatus Neomicrothrix sp. | reverse complement strand
GTGACGGCGACGGCGCCCTTCTGCACCAGATCCTGGGCGCACGCCTGCGACTTCTCGACGGAGAAGGTGGTGATGCAGGGCTCGAACTGGATGGGTCGGCCGTCGACCCCGCCCAACTCGGTGTTGATGAACTCGACGGCGGCCGATGCGGCCAACCGCAGTTCGGGGAACGAGCCGAGCGGCGTGTTCTCCTGGTTGATCATGCCGAGCACGATCGGGTTGGCGGTACCGGCCGCCGTCGGGGTCTCGGGCATGGTGCCGAACCCGGTCTGAGCCCCGGCGAACTGGCTGACGACCGATGACCCGTCGGCGGCCGCTCCGCCCTGGCTCGCCAGCCCGGTGGTGGCGGTGGGGCTCTGGACGACCTCGGTCTTCTCGACACACGAGGTCACGATCAGGGTGCCGGCGAACAGCGTCACGGCGACAGCGCGCCATGGTCTCTGGTGTGCCTGCATGGGTCCCCCCGGACGGGCTTCCGGTGTCCATCCGGTGATGGGCACGCGCTGAAGCTAACACTGTTCACCTGGGCGATTGGGGCGGGTCGCCCGGCCGGCGGGGCACCGGGAGAAGCCGCCGAATCGGGGTTCGCGATCCGACCACTTGCTACGGTCGCCGGCGTGACCGATCCCGTCGCCACCGAGACAACTGGACTGGACCACCTGGTCACCTACGACGATTTTCGTGAGGCGGCGCGGCTTCGGCTGACGCCTGCGGCGTACGACTACTACGTCAGCGGTGCTCTGACCGAGTGGACGCTGCGCGAGAACGAGGCGGCCTTCCGTCGTTGGCGATTTCACAAACGGGTGCTGGTCGATGTCTCGACCATCGACACCACGACGACGGTGCTCGGCGCCGAGCTGCCATTTCCGGTGCTGGTCGCGCCCACCGCGTTCCATCGCCTGGCCGACCCTGAAGGCGAGTTGGCCACGGCGCGGGCGACCCAGGCGCTGGGGTCGGTGATGGTGGCCTCGACCCTGGCCACCACATCGCTCGAGGACATCGCCGCGACCGGCGTCAACCGGTGGTTCCAGCTCTACGTGCAGAAGGACCGCGGCTTCACCCGTGAGCTGATTGCCCGCGCCGTGGCTGGGGGCTACACCGCCATCGTGCTCACGGTCGACACGCCTTTCATCGGCATCCGCTACACCGAGATGCGCAACCGTTTCGAGCTTCCCGAGGGGTTGACGCTCGCCAACTTCGGCGCCAGCCTCGTTGCCGGGGGCAGTGGTGCCGGTCGCGACAGCGCGTCGGGATTGCGGGCCTTCAGCGAGCAGTTCGACCAGACGCTCGACTGGAGCGACCTCGAATGGCTGTGCGGCGAGTGCGGTGGCGTCGGTCTGCCCGTGATCGCCAAGGGAATCCTGACCGACATCGACGCCCGCCGGGCGGTCGACGCCGGGGTCGCGGGGGTCGTGGTCTCGAACCACGGTGGCCGTCAGCTCGACGGCGATCCGGCCACGCTCGACGCGCTGCCCGAGGTGGTCGACGAGGTCGGCGGCGATACCGAGGTGTTGCTCGACGGTGGGGTGCGCACCGGTCCCGACGTGGTGAAGGCGCTGGCCCTCGGGGCCCGGGCGGTACTGGTCGGACGGCCCGTGTTGTGGGGTCTGGCCGCAGGCGGACAGGCCGGCGTCGAGCGGGTGCTGTCGCTGCTGCGGGACGAAGTGGCCGACACCCTGCGCCAGGCCGGCGT
>JAYUBX010000191.1:0-3668 GCA_043740665.1 Candidatus Neomicrothrix sp. | reverse complement strand
CCCGCGAGTTGCGATCGCTTCCTGAGGTCCGCTTGGTGCGCTGGGGGGGCGCGGCGATCGGGGTCGGCCTGCTGATGGCGGTGCCATGGTTCTTCGCAGGCAGTGCCGGCAACATGGTGAAGGCCACCGCCATCGTGATCTTCGTGATGATCACCATGTCGGTCGTGGTGCTCACCGGCTGGGCCGGACAGGTGTCGCTCGGCCAGATGGCCTTCGTCGCCTTCGGTGCCGCCACCGGTGCCTACGCCACGCAGACCTGGCATCTCGATCTGGGGCTCGCGCTGCCGCTGGCCGGAGTGGTCGGCGCCATCGTGGCCGTGCTGGTGGGGTTGCCGGCCCTGCGCCTGCGGGGACTGTTCCTGGCCGTCACCACGCTGGCGTTCTCGATGGCCACGACCAGCGTGCTGCTGAACCACAAGTACTTCAGCTGGATCCCCGACGAGCGGGTGGCCCGTCCCAAGTTGTTCGGCACCTTCGACCTCACCTCGCAGACCTCGTACTACTACCTGTGCCTGGCCTGCCTCGCCGTGGTGGCCCTGGGCGTCAACGGCATCCGTCACAGCCGCACCGGTCGGGTGTTGCTCGCCCTGCGCGAGAACGAGCGGGCGGCGCAGGCCTTCGGCATCAACATCATCCGGGCCAAGCTCACCGCCTTCGCCTTGTCGGGCTTCCTCGCCGCCATGGCCGGCTGCCTGCTGGTGCACCTGCTGCAGGCCTTCAACGACGGGGTCTATGGCCCCGGGGCCAGCTTCGTGGTGTTTACGTCAGCGGTGGTCGGCGGGCTGGGCTCGATGCTCGGCGCCGCGCTGGGAGCGTTGTACCTGCGGGGCAGCGAATGGTTCCTGCCCGGCCCGAGCTGGCAGCAGCTGGCGTCGTCGGTCGGCGTGCTGCTGGTTCTGATGGTGATCCCCGGGGGTCTCGGTGACCTCGTCTACCGCGTCCGCGACGCCGGGCTGCGTTGGGTCGCCTCGCGTCGCGGCATCGTGGTGCCGAGCCTGTTGGCCGATGTGGCGATGCCCGGCGACGACCCCGACCCCGAGGTGATCGAGCACGCCGGGCAGACCGCGGATGCGTCAGTCGAGACGGTGGGCGATCTACCGGTTGACGAGCTCGCCGCGACATCGATCGAACCGGCTGCAGCCCCATGATCCCGATCCCGCCGCTCGACCCCGCCAACACCGGGCCGTGGCATCTGCGCCTGCGTGGTGCGGTGGCCCACCCCGGTCGATGGCTGACCGACCTGACCGGCGGGGGACCCAGCTACGCGCTGCTGATCCTCTTCGGCCTCAGCATGGTCGACGAGATGGACCGCACCGCGTTCGGGCTGTTGCTGCCCAACATCCGCGATGCGTTCGGGATGTCGAACGCCGGCATCTTGTCGTTGGTGGCCATCGCATCGCTGGTCGGCCTGTCGCTGCAGGTGCCGATCGCCCAGCTGGCCGACCGGCGTCGGCGCACCCGCATCATGGTGATCGGGGCCGCAGTCGCGGCGTGCTTCTCGGTCGGTACCGGCTTGGCCATCTCGGTCTGGATGCTGGTCGTCGTGCGGTCCGGGTCAGGGATCGGGCAAGCGACGGTCGGACCCACCCACAACTCGCTGTTGGCCGACTGGTTCCCGATCGGTACCCGTCCCCGCGTGTTCTCGTTCCATCGCGCCGCCAACGCCCTCGGGGCTATCGTCGGTCCGATCTTGGCGGGGCTGCTCGCTGCGTGGATCAGCTGGCGGGCGCCGTTCATCCTCTTCGCCGTTCCTCTGGTCATCCTCTGCATCCTGGGCCTGCGGCTGGTCGAACCCAGCCGGGGAATCCAGGAACGCAAGGCCATGGGCGTGACTGACGCCCTGCTCACCGAGGAGCCGCCACCGTCGTTCGCCGAGGGTTGGCGGATGGTGTGGAAGATCGAGAGCCTGCGGCGGATCTTCTACGCCTTGCCCTTCTTGGCCGCCTCGCTCATCGGGTTCTCGTCGCTGGCGGCGATTCTCTACGAGCAGAAGTTCGGCCTCAACGAGGTGCAGCGCGGCTGGGTGGCGGCGGCGGCCGAGCCGGCCCAGCTGGTGGGCCTGGTCATCGGCGCCAAGATCGGCACCAAGCTGATGGTGCGCGATCCGGGCCTGGTGCTGCGATTCATCGCCGTCGTCGCTTTCGTCACGGCCGCCCTCCTGGCCGGCTTCGCCCTGAGCCCGTACCTCTGGCTGGGCATCGTGATCAACATGGCCATCGCCGGATCATTGGCCATCGTCGGACCCGGCGTATTCGCCTCGCTATCGCTGGCGATCCCGGCCCGTGCTCGTTCGTTGGGTTTCGCCATGGGGGCCATCTGGGTCATCCCTGGACTCATCGTGTTGCCGATCGTGGGGGCGGTCGCCGATTCGATCAGCATCCAGGCGGGGATGCTGGTGCTGACGCCGGTGTTCCTGATCGGTGGCCTGGTCATCTCGACCGCAGGTCGGGTGATCGAGCGCGACATCAAGCAGGTCTGGACCATGGCGGCGGCCCGATCCGAGGTGCTCTACGAGCGCCGCCAGGGCCGAGTGAAGCTGCTGCTGGTCCGTGGTCTCAACGTGTTCTACGGCAACGTGCAGGTGTTGTTCGACGTCGATTTCGAGATCGACGAAGGCGAGATCGTCGCCCTGCTCGGTACCAATGGCGCCGGCAAGTCGACCCTGCTCAAAGCCATCTGCGGGGTGGTCGAGGCCGACAAGGGAGCCGTGATCTTCGACGGCCGGGATATCACCCACGCGCCGCCGAATGAGATCGCTGCCTTCGGCGTGACCCAGGTGCCAGGGGGCCAGGGGGTGTTCCCCGGCCTGTCGGTCGCCGAGAACCTGCGCGTCGCCGGATGGCTCGATCGCCGCCGCGCCGAACAGGCGCGCCAACGCGTCGACGAGGTGCTCGAACTGTTCCCGGTGCTGCGCCAACGACTGGCCGAGCCGGCGGCGAATCTGTCGGGAGGGCAACAGCAGATGCTCGCTCTCGGCATGGCCTTCCTGGCCCGACCCCGTCTGCTGCTCATCGACGAGCTGAGCCTGGGGCTGGCGCCGGTGATCGTCGAGCAGCTGCTGCCGATCGTCGAAGCGATCCGGCAACAGGGCACGACCGTGATCCTGGTCGAGCAGTCGGTGAACCTGGCGCTCACCATCGCCGAGACGGCGTTCTTCATGGAGAAGGGTGAGATCAAGTTCCATGGACCGACGGCCGAGCTGCTCGACCGGCCCGATGTGTTGCGATCGGTCTTCCTGGAAGGGGCCGACGCCAATGACCCGGTCGAGACGGGTAGTCCGGCAGCAGCGCGACCTGATGCGGTGCGGGCAAGGCCGGTGCTCGATCGGTCCGACGACGTGGTCGCGGTACTCGATGTCGTCGATGTCACCGTGCGGTTCGGTGGCATTCAGGCCGTCGGCGGTGTGTCGATGCGGATCGTCCCGGGCGAGGTGGTCGGCATCATCGGCCCCAATGGTGCCGGCAAGACCACCTTGTTCGACATCATCTCGGGCTACACCCGCAACGACTCGGGCCGGGTCCGGCTCGCGGGTGTCGACGTGACCCGGTCGCCGCCCGACAAGCGGGCTCGACTCGGGCTGGGCCGATCGTTCCAAGACGCACGACTGTTCCCGGCGCTCACGGTCGAGGAGACCATCGCGGTCTCGCTCGACCGTTGGGTCGACATCA
>JAYUBX010000190.1:0-3649 GCA_043740665.1 Candidatus Neomicrothrix sp. | reverse complement strand
TGAAGGTCTCGGCGGTCATGAGTTCGTCGATGATCGACGCATCTTCGAGGGCGTCGACGTCGTAGACGATCTGGGTGCGCTTGTCACCCAGCCACCGGTTGTGCTCGAACTTCGCGGGGCGTTCCATGCCGCCACTCTAGAAGGCCCCGCTCCATCGGCCGAGAACGAGGAACGGCGCCCCGAAGGACGCCGTTCCCATTACGTGCCGGAAGTTTCGAACCCACGTGTGTTCGTCGAGCGGGACCATCTCTCGACCGTGAAATCCGACGGTGCCTGGCGGGGATTCGCCCGGCCGGTCCAGCGTGCCGACTAGCGGCCAGCCACCTCCGAAGTCCCATAAGAACAATGACTACTCAGTTGGACCACCTCCTTTTCTTCGGTCCGATCAGCGTAGGCCGATGAGTGCCGAGGAGGCGAGGTATTTTCAGGACGGATCGTCGGGTTCAGCCACACGGGGCCCGATGGCGCCGATGGCCTCGAGGTAGTCACGCTCGGCTTCGAGCACGGCGACCACCTGCACATCGTCGACGTCGAGACCGGCCTCGGATGCCTGGCCCAAGACATAGGCCAGGCTGTCGTCCTCGGCCACCACTAACCCGTCGGCAGTATCGACGAACTGCGTCTCGGTGGCCAGCCCTTCGGACTCGAAATAGTCGAGGTGCCACAACACCAGGGCCCGCACATCGTCGTGGCTGACCTGGGCGGCGACCTCGAACGGCAGCCGGTCGGCGATCCACTCGACCGCTTCGTCCTCGTCGAACACCGACACCGGCGCCTCGACCGCCAATCGGTTGACGACTGCCCCGACCGCGACCACCCCGATCACAAGGATCAGCACCACTAGAAGCACAACGACCAGTACCCACATCAGGTGATCAGCCTAGGTCGGGACGCGAACGAGCCCCCGCCGCGGCGGGGGCTCGTCGAAGGTCTGGTCCTAGATCCCGATGCGCTGAGCGAGCAGCTCACGGTGGTAGGTGGGGTCGCCGAACAGCAGCTCGGACGACTTGGCCCGCTTGAAGTACAGGTGAGCCGGGTGTTCCCAGGTGAAGCCGATGCCACCGTGGATCTGGATGTTCTCGGCCGACGCGTGGAAGTAGGCGTCCGAGCAGTAGGCCTTGGCCAGGCTGGCCACCGACGGCAGTTCGTCGTTCATCTCCGAAGCGCACCAGCCGGCGTAGTAGGCGGCCGACTTGGCCGACTCGACCTCGAGCAGCATGTCGGCGCACTTGTGCTTGATGGCCTGGAACGAACCGATCGGGCGACCGAACTGCACGCGGACCTTGGCGTACTCGACGGCCATGTCGAGGCACTTCTGGGCGCCTCCGACCTGCTCGGCGGCGAGCGCCACGGCGGCCAGATCGAGCACCGTGCTGATGGTTTCCCACCCGGTGCCGTCGGTGCCGATGAGCTCGCCGGCGACGCCGTCGAACTCGAGCTTGGCCTGCTTGCGGGTCTGGTCCATGGTCGACAGCGCCGTGCGGGTGAGCCCGGCGGCGTCGCCTTGCACCGCGAAGATGCTGACGCCGGCCGAGGTGCGGGCTGCGACCAGAACCAGGTCGGCGGTGTGGCCATCGATCACGAACGATTTGGTGCCGGAGATCTTCCACGTGTCGCCATCGGCGGTGGCCGTGGCTTCGATTCCGGATTCGTCCCAGCGGCCGTTGGGCTCGGTGAAGGCCAGGGTGGCGATGGTCTCGCCGCTGGCGATGCCCGGCAGGTACTTCGCCTTGGCGGCGTCGTCACCCGAATGGATCAGGGTGTTGGCCCCGAGCACCACGGTCGAGAAGTAGGGGGCGCACAGCAGCGAGCGACCCATCTCCTCGAGCACGACGATGAGCTCGACATAGCTGTAGCCCGAACCGCCGAACTGCTCCGGGATGATGAGGCTCTGCAGGCCCATCTGCTCACTCATCTGCTTCCAGACGGCGTCGTCGAAACCTTTCTCGGTTTCCATCTGCTCACGCACCGCCGCCTCGGGCGACTTGGCGTCCAAGAACTGACGGACGATGTTGCGGAGCTCTTCCTGCTCCTCGGAGAACGCGAAGTTCACGGTTCCAGGCCCCCTATGGGATGGGTCGATCTGAGTGCGGCTCCGTTCTACTAGACCGAGCGGTCAAGAACCACATCGTCGCCCCTCATTCCGGCACGACCGGTACATTTCATCCATGAACACGCTGCACTACGAGGACACGCAGGCCGAGATCCACAAGGTCGTGGTCGGGCCGGTCGAGAACAACGTCTTCGTGTTGCGCTGCAAGGCCACCGGCGATGCCGTGCTGCTCGACGCGGCCAACGAGCACGACCTGTTGCTCGAGTTGTGCCGCGACCTCGGCGTGCGCACCGTGCTCGAGACCCACGGCCACTGGGACCACATCCAGGCGGTGCCGGCCGTCCGCGACGCCGGCTACCTGGTGGGGGTCACCGCCGCCGACGCCGCCATGCTCGACGCCTACGACTATCTGATCGAGGACGACTCGGTCATCGAGGTCGGCCGCCTGCGCCTGCACACCATCGCCACCCCTGGTCATACGCCGGGTTCGATGTGCTTCCGCCTCGAAGGGTCGCCCGTGCTGTTCAGCGGTGACACGTTGTTTCCCGGTGGGCCGGGCAACACCAAGCCAGCCGACGCCGATTTCGACACGATCATCGCCTCGATCGACCGTCGCCTCTTCGCTCCCCTAGCCGCCGACACGCTGGTCCTGCCGGGCCACGGCGTCGACACCACCATCGGCGCCGAGCAGCCCCACCTGCAGGAATGGGTCGACCGAGGCTGGTGAGCTATTCCCAGCTGGCGGGATCGTCGACCAGGTCCTGCACGTGCTTCGGCAGGTTCCCGGCGACGAGTTGGGCGAGGGTGACCTGCTCGAGCACCGACCGCAGGCTGGCTCGCACGGCGACCCACATGTCCTGCAGCGAGCCCGACTCGTCGCCGTAGTGCAGCTGCTCGGCCCGCTCGCCGCGCACGGTCGCCAGGGGGCCCTCGACGGCCCGGATGATGTCAGCGATGGTGATGGCCTCGGCCGGCTTGGCCAACCAGTACCCGCCGTCGGCGCCCCGCTGGCTGCGCACCAGACCGCTCTGACGCAGCTCGCTCAGGATGTTCTCGAGGTACTTGACCGGGATCTGCTGGGCAGTGCCGATCTGCTCACCCTTGACCGGGCGACCATCGCCCGCGGCGCGCGCGAGCACCATGGACGCCCGGACCGCATAGTCGACTTTGGCGGTCACTCGCACCGGCGCACGGTACCTTGCCGTCATGCCCGGGCCCGCACTCCCCGCCGACCAACGGCCGATCGATCCAACACCCGTGCACACCGCCGACCTGCCGCCCACACCGATCCGCGATCGCAACATCCCGGCCGAGGCTTGGGTCGAGGCGCCCGATGAGCTGCTGCACCTGGGCGACGACATCGGCCACCCGGTCATCACCTACAAACGGCGGCTGGGGCCCTGGCTGCTCTGGCGGGCCGGGCCGGCCAGCCGGGCCGACGCTCGCTATCTGGCCATCGATGCCGAGGATCTCACCCGCCAGTTCTCGTTCCGGCTCCATCCGGACGGGGTTGGCGAGGGCCGCGGACCCAGCGGAGCTCGACACGCCCGGTTCCGGGCCTGGAAAGAGGATCTGCACGCCCATCCGTGAGCCAAA
>JAYUBX010000189.1:0-4777 GCA_043740665.1 Candidatus Neomicrothrix sp. | reverse complement strand
CCGCCGTGGGGCCAGTCGGCGCTGGTATAGCCGAGCCCCTTCATCAACAGGGTGATGATCGGTTCGAGCTCGAGTTGATGGTGCTCGCCCCGCAGGCCGACCAGGTCGAATCGGGCCGACCGAGCGCGGCGGGTGCCGGGTTGCCAGTCGATCTCGTAGGTGAGCCCCGGCAGCACCTCGGGGGCGTCGGGATCGAACCGATCGTCGGTCGTGGCATCGGCGCCGAGGGCGGGCACCACCATGGCCGTGTGATGCCACCGACGGCCATCTCCGTGCTCGTTGACGTCGAGGTGAACGGCCTGACCATCGTCGAGGTTGATGGGGGCCCACAGCCAGAAGAACTGCGGCAGCTCGTGGCGGTCAGCCGATCGGGCTTGGTCTCCTACCGGTCGGATGCCCCACGAGCGGTCCCGGCAGCCACGGTGGCGAGACGGATCGATGGTGTGGTGGGTGCCGTCGACGACGATCGACCCGGTCCATCGCCCGAACTGGGTCATACGGGTGAGGTCCATCAGCGTGGCGTGGTCGACCCGCCATTGGTAGCGAGGCTCCTCGATGGCTGGCGCCGTCGCGTCGAAGGTGAGGTCGACGTCGAAACCCAGCTCGGGGGCATGCGCAGTGACGCGCAGCCGGGCGAGCGGTTCGATGACCTCGACCACGATGGGACCGATCCGGGTCGCGGTGCGATCGAGCGGCATGCGACCCGACGCGTGCAACGATCGCTGCTGGCCGGCGTGTACCACCGTGATGGCGGCATCGATGATGCGACGATTGGGATAGAGGCCGAGCGCCACCGCGAAGACCAGGTCGCCGTCATCGTCGTAGCCGTTGAAGAAATACCGGTCGTACACGTTGGCATCGGCGCTGGCCGGTTGGGCCAACGGCTCGGCGGTTTGGTGGACGGCGAAGTCGTCGAGAGGATTCAGCACGGCGCCGATCCTATGGCCGGGCCCTGGTCAGGATGTCCGCTCATCCAGATCGAGCCACCCGTCGCGAACGACGAGCTCGCCCGTCGGACCCTCGACCACGAAGCCGATACGGCGGTCGTCGGTCGGTCGCCAGGCCCGTACGGTCAGGCGGGATGGCAGCCCGACCATGGCGGCGAAGCGGCACCTGATCGCCTGCACCCGATCGGGCTGGTCAGGGGCCGATCGCGCCACCAGGCCCGATACGGCCAGGGCGAGGGTGGCGGTGCCGTGCAGGATGATGCCGGGCAGCCCGGCGCGGGCGGCGGTACGAGCATCGGTGTGGATCGGGTTCCAAATCCGTGAGCACTCGGTGTAGACGTGGGCCGCGTTGGCCGGCACCTCGATGACGAACTGCACATCTGGGCCGGGGTCCAACCGTGACGGATGAGCCGGCAAAGCCGATTCAACCGACGGCGCCGGTGCCGGGTCGGTGATGGCCACGTCGCGGTAGAGCGTGCCCATGACGGTCTCGGCGACGGGGTGGCCGTCGTCGTCGAGGGTCACCAGATCGAGCTCGACCAGTGCACCCGACCGGCGGGCAGCCATCGAGCGGACGGTGGCCGTGGTGTGCACCTGATCACCGCCGCGAATCGGTCGATGCAGCCGGAGATCGTGGGTGAGGTGCACACCCCTGGCCGCTTCGTGCGGTTCGAGGCCGTGCACCGCCAGCCGGTCCCGCATGGCCACCACGGCCGGCCACTCGATCGCCGCCGTGAACACGGGATGGGCCACGATCCCGTCGGGTCGAGTCGTGTCGATATACAACGGCGCCATGGCCTCGACCGACGCGGCATACGCCATCAGCCAACGTGAGTCGATGGTGTGGTCAACTGGTGTTGTCATCTCGCCGATCGCGGCGAAGGGCAGGGGCACGGCCAGCCGATCAGTTCAGTACGGCGCGGGCAACGGTGTGTTCACGACCACGGCCGGTGCCTCGTGCTCGGCATCGAACGCGTCCGGTACCCGGCCGACCGGATGCCATTCGCTGTTGCCGCCGGTGCGGCCAAGCAGCTCGGTGATGACATACGGCGGCTGCGGATGGCTGAAGTAGTAGCCCTGGGCCAGATCGCAGTTGAGGCGCCGCAACTGGTCGACCTGCTCGACGGCCTCGACGCCATCGGCCACCGTGACGATGCCCAACGCCTTGGCGATACCGATCACATGCTCGATGATCGTCGCATCCTCGGCAGACTGACCGAGTTCGTCGACGAACGACTTGTCGATCGTGAGCATGTCCAGCTTCAGCTGCCGCAGGTAGTTGAGCGACGAGTAGCCGGCGCCGAAGTCATCCAGCGCGAGCGACACCCCGTGGGCCTGCGCGTCGCGCAGGATCGCCCACATCGACTCGGGGTCGGCCTGCAGGGCGCTCTCGGCGATCTCGAGGTAGATGCGAGCCGGATCGGTGCCCGACTCGGCCAAGACGCTGGTGAGGTGGCTCACGAAGTTCGCCTGGGCCAGCTGGCGGGCGGAGAAGTTGACCTTGATGTTGATGGCGGGCCGGTTGGGAAAAGCCTCTTGCCAGGCGCGGGACTGACGGGCGACCTCTTTGAGCACCCAGCTGCCGATCGGCACGATCAGCCCGGTCTCCTCGAGCGCGGGAAGAAACTCGTCGGGATTGACCAGGCCGCGGCTCGGCTCGTTCCAGCGCAGCAGGGCCTCGACTCCGACCAGGCGTTTCGTCCACAGCGATACGATCGGCTGGTAGTAGAGCCGGAACTCGCCATTGGCCAGCGCCTCACGCAGGCGCCGCTCGGCGCTGGAGGGCGTGACCTGGTCGCGCATGGCGCGGTCGAACATGGCGTAGTGACCCGGTCCGTCCTGGCGGGCGCGATACATGGCGGCATCGGCATCACGCAGCACCTCGTCGGGGCGGGTGCATCGCTCTTCGGTGATGGCGACTCCGACGTGGGCCGACAGATGAGCGGTGGCGTCCTCGACCTGGAACGGGGTCTCGATCGTCTTGAGTACGGCCTTGGCGATGCGCTCGGCCGACACCGCAGTCGAGACATCGGGGCAGAACAGCACGAATTGGTCGCCGCCGTAGCGCACGACCCGGTCGTTGGCCCCGACGGTGCCGATCAGCCGGGTGGCGACGGCGACCATGAGTTGATCACCGACGATGGGACCATAGGTCAGGTTGATCTCGGGAAAGCCGTCGAGGTCGACGAACAGCACCGCGATCCGACCGTTGCTGCGTCGGGTCTGCTTCAGCATCTGATCGAAGCCGTCGCCGAGGAAACGTCGGTTGGCCAGACCCGTCAGGCTGTCGTGGAACGACAGCCGGCGCAGCGCCGCCCGGTCGTCGCGGGCCGCGGCATAGCGCCGCAGGCCGAAGACACCCGCGCCGATCGGAACCACGATCAGCAGGGCCAGCAGCCCGTCGAGATTGCCGCTCGAGAGTCGATCGGCCCAGTCGACCAGATGCGAGAAGGCCCGGGTCACGATCAGCAGGCACGCCACCATCACGCAGGCAACCACGACCCAGGCCAGATCCCGACCGGCGCGAGCATCGACGCCGACTTCATCGGTGAGCAGCAGGGCTCGGCTCTGGTTGCGATCGATCGCTCGCTTCACAGGTTTTTCATCGGCTACTGGGAGGCTCGATTGAGAACTGGCTTGGCTGGTTCGGGCCTTGACCGACCTGGCGCGCCAAGCGGTCGGCACCATCGTGGGGCAGCCCGAGTCGGCCCTGAACGGGATCGCCACGGTCGAGTCGCAACTGGGTGACCAGGCGTTCGACCTCGGGCCAGGTGTGGGCTCGCAGGCCGTCGAGGTGCTGGTTGTAGGGCTGATCGAAGACGATCACCGGATTGCCGGCCCGGCGTAGCTCGAGCACGTTGTGGGGAGCGTCATCGACGTAGGTGTCGGCTTCGACCTCGGGCTTGCGGCCCAGAAAGCAGAGGTCCCGGTAGGGGATGCCGACATCGTCGAGCCAGGCGACGGTGTCGGCCACCGCCACCGCGTGACCCCAGTTGGTGTAGAGCCGGTGGGTGATCAGGCGGATCCAGCACCCGGCGTCGCTGAGTCGCCACAGCGCTTCGGCGACGCCCTCGATCGCGGGCATCGACCGGAACATCCGATGATCGAGGATGGCCCGTCGGTGCAGCGCATCGAACGTCTCGTCGGTGAGACCCCATTCGTGGAAGTTCCAGGACTGTTGGGGTGGAAGGGTCTCGGGGTCGACGCCTCGTTCGAGGGCGACCACCTCGCGGAAGGCGATGGCGTGGTCGCCGCACACCCCGTCGAGGTCGACGCCGAGCACGAACTCGCGGTCGGTGCCACCGTCAGGGTCGGCCATCAGTCGGGTTGGGCGTCGAGGAAATCGAGCCCGGCGTCCAGGAAGCCGAAGTCCTTGGGAGTGGCGAAGTGATCGACGCCCCGCAGGGTGACCAGCCGCACGTCGGGCAGCGCCTCGACCAGCGGGTCGGCCGGACCGGCGAAGTCCTGGTCGCCCAGCACGACGAGCACGGGCAGGGCGATGCGGCCGAGCCCCTTGACGGTGATGGGCGGAGCGTTCGGGCGACGCAGGCACGCCGACAACGCTTCCGGGTCGTTGCCGGGCTGTTCGGCCAGCGATCGGAAGTACTGACCGACAGGGGTGGTGGCCGGGGCAGCGTCGACCAGCGAGTCGGCCAGCAGAGTTGCGCTGTCGTCGTGGCGGAAGAGGTTGGCGCCGACTCCGGCGACGATCAGGCGCCGGAATCGTTCGGGGTGGGCGCTCGCCAGAACCAGCAGGGTGCGCGCGCCGAGCGAGAAGCCGACTGCGTCGACGGGCTCGTCGGGCAGCTGCTCGAGCACCAGTGCCTCCA
>JAYUBX010000188.1:0-3180 GCA_043740665.1 Candidatus Neomicrothrix sp. | reverse complement strand
AACTACGTCAGCTATCAGCCGATCGGCGTGACAACCGGCATCGTGCCGTGGAACTTCCCTCTGCTGATGGCCGCGTGGAAGATCGCTCCGTCGATCGCCGCCGGCAACTGCGCGGTGCTCAAACCGGCCTCGTTCACCTCGCTCACCGCGCTGAAGCTGGGCGAGCTCATCGCCCAGGTCGATCTGCCGCCCGGGGTGGTCAACATCGTGTCGGGGCCCGGCGGTTCACTCGGCGAGGAACTGGCGTCGAGCATGCTCGTCGACAAGACCGCGTTCACCGGTTCGACCGAGGTGGGCCGGCGCATCATGCAGCTGGCCTCGGGCAACGTGAAGCCGGTGACCCTCGAGCTGGGCGGCAAGTCGGCCAACATCGTCTTGGACGACGCCGACCTCGATCAGGCCGCCGCCGCCGTGCTGTGGGGCACCTTCCTGCACAACGGTCAGGTGTGCGAGAGCGGCACCCGGGCGCTGGTGCAGCGCAGCGTCTACGACGAGTTCGTCAGCCTGCTGGCCGACCGGGCCGGCAAGATCGTGCTGGGCGACCAGCTCGACATGAACACCGACCTCGGCCCGCTGGTGAGTCGTGGTCAGGTCGAGACGGTCGAGCGCTACGTCGCCCTTGGCCGGGACGAGGTCGGCGAGCCGATCACCGGTGGCGCCAAGCCCGAGGGGCTTCCGGCGGGGCTCGACATCCAGGCGTTCTTCCAGCCGACGATCTTCACCGACGTCCCCAACTCGGCCAAGATCGCCCAAGAGGAGATCTTCGGACCAGTCCTGTGCGTGATCCCGTTCGACACCGACGATGAAGCCGTCGCCATCGCCAACGACTCGATCTACGGTCTCGGCGGCGGCGTGCAGTCGGGCAACCTCGAGCGGGCCGAGGCCGTCGCGGCACGCATGCAGACCGGCACCGTGTGGATCAACGACTTCCACATGATCGACCCGGGTCGGCCCTTCGGTGGCTACAAGCAGTCGGGCATCGGGCGCGAGCTCGGCACGGCCGGCTACGAGATCTACCGCCAGACCAAGCACGTCCACGTCAATCCCGAGACCTCGGGTCGCGACAACCACTTCCACTACGCCGTGCTCAGCGGCAACATCTAGACGCAGGCTGCGCCTGGAAGGCTGCGCCTGGAAGGGCAACGGGTCGCCGTTGGCGACTCACATGCGGTTCCGCCCGGACTTCCGTGCTCGGTCGCCGGACTCACCGACCATTTGCGCTCATCGCTTCCCTGTTCTTGCGCTCTTTGCATCGTGTTCTCGTGGGCCGCGGGCCGGGCGACGCGGGGCTAGGCGACGAGGTAGAGCAGGAAGCCGGATTCTTCGCGGCGTTCGGCTTGGCCGAGTAGGCGCAGGTGTTCGACGTGGGCGAATGTCTCGCTCTCGGCCATGTGACCCCATGAGCGCTCACGGAAGAGGTCCTGCATCAGCTCGGTCACCGAGGCCCACCCTCGGTCGTGCGATGCGAAGCGCAGCTGTTCGAGCCGATCGGCGTGGTGATGCTTGATGGCGTCGACTCGACCGGGCAGGTCGCTGAACGGGTGACCGTGGGCGGGCAGCACGGTCGTGACGCCCTCGAAGGCGGCGACTCGGTCGAGTGAATCGAGATAGGCCTTGAGCGGGTCGCCTTCGATCAGACCGGAGATGTGCGGGGTGATGGTCGGCAGCACATGATCGCCTGAGAGCAACACGCCACCCTCGGGATCGAACAGGCACAGGTGGTCGCTGGTGTGGCCGGGGGTATAGACGCCGACCCACTCGCGGCCGCCGAGCCGCAGTCGATCCGAATCGTCGACCCGCACGGTGGGCTTGGGGATGCGGAACCACTGGAACATCTCGCGCCGCCGGGCCAGCACGATCTCGCGTTCTTCGCCGACGAGTCGTCCGCTGTCGCCGCCCCACGGCGAGGGCATGGTGTAGCGGTCGGCCAGTTCGTCGTCGTCGACGGTGTCGTCGAGCAGGTTCTGGCCCAGTGGGCTGGCTTCGAGGTCGGGCTCGCCGCCGTCGTCGCCGCGATCCCAGCCGAGGCGGAAGAAGGTCGACGCCACCAGCTCGGCACCGCTCTCCTCGGCCAGCATGCCCGCGCCGCCGAAGTGGTCGGGATGTGAATGGGTGACGATGACGTGGTGCACCCGGTTCATGGGGATGCCGGCCGAGGCCATGCGGCTCTGCAGGGCCGTCCACGATTCTTTGCCGGGCAGGCCGGGATCGATCAGGGTGAAGCCGTCGTCATCCTCGAGGGCATAGGTGTTGACATGGCCCAGCCCCGGCATCGAGATGGGCAGCTGCAGCCGCAGGATGCCCGGAGCGACCTCGGTGATCTCGTCCGACGCCTGCGCCTGCTCCTGTTTGGGCGGGCGCATGGTGGCGGGACTGGCCTCGGTGCCGTTCATCGCGCCACCATAACTTGACCGTTCGGTCAATTACACCTGAGCGGGGGCCGGCACCAGGAACGTCTTGCGGTAGTAGCGAAGCTCTTCGACGCTTTCGCGGATGTCGTCGAGGGCCCGATGGCCCTCGGCCTTGTTGGGCGCCTTCGACAAGATGGTGGGGTTCCATCGCTTGGCCAGTTCCTTCAGGGTCGACACGTCGACCGAGCGGTAGTGCAGGAACTCCTCGATCTCGGGCAGGTGCACCGACAGAAATCGACGGTCGGTGCCGATCGAATTGCCGCACAACGGCACGGTGCGCTGGGTTGGGATGTGCTCTCGCAGGAACGCCAGCGTTTGGGCGCCGGCCTCGGCCAGGCTCACCGTCGAGGTCCTGATCAGGTCGGTGAGCCCGCTCTTGGCGTGCATGGCCACGACGACATCGGCCATCTCGGCCAGGTCGGCCTCGGTGGCGTGCACGACCAGGTCGGGCCCCTCGGCGATCAGCTCGAGGTTGTCGTCGGTGAGCAGGGTCGCGATCTCGACGATCACGTGACGGGACGGGTCGAGGCCCGTCATCTCGAGGTCCATCCAAGCCAGCATGGGGCGATGCTACCGGTCCGTCGCGGCGGACGAAGGAGGTGGGTACGTGCCGTCGGGGTCGGGTCCGAACGGACGGGCCGCCACGACCGCGCTGACCTCGAGGCGACCGTAGATGTGAGGGAAGAGCTGGTCGTGGCTCGACTCCCACTTGATCTCGGCGGCGACGCCGTCGGCGTCGATCTGCAACAGCACCAAGTCGTCGACATCG
>JAYUBX010000187.1:0-3735 GCA_043740665.1 Candidatus Neomicrothrix sp. | reverse complement strand
TGCACGTCGAGTGCGATCGCCTTGACCAACTGATCGAGGCGATCGAAGCCGGCGCCGACGCGGTGCTGCTCGACAACATGAGCCCCGACGACGTCGTGGCCTGCGTGCGCGCCGCCGATGACGACAGCACGGCCCCGGGCCGGCGTCGGCCGCTGCTCGAGGTCTCCGGTGGTATCACGCTCGAGACGGTGGCGAGCTATGCCGGGCTCGGCATCGACCTGATCTCGGTCGGCGGCCTGACCAACTCGGCCGCCGCGCTCGACATCGGCCTCGACATCGTCTGATCAGCTTCCCCCCGCCCCGCGCCGCCCGCCCTGAGCCAAGAAGGAGAACCGCCGTGTTGCTCGCCATCGACGCCGGCAATACCGACACCGTCGTCGGCCTCTATGAACTCGACCCCCCCGAAGCCGTCGACCGGCGCCGGCCCGAAGACGGTCTGATCGACCATTGGCGCATCGCCACCGTGGCTGACCGCACCGGTGACGAGCTGGCCGTGCTGTTGCAGGGCTTTCTCGCCCTGCGGGGGCTCACGATCGACGACATCGACGGTATGGCGGTCTCGTCCGGTGTGCCCCGTGTGAAAGAAGCGCTCCGGCTGCTCACGGCGCGCTACCTCGACTTCGAACCGGTCATGATCGAGCCCGGCGTGCGCACCGGCATCGCCATCCTGGCCGAGAACCCCAAGGAGGTCGGGGCCGATCGCATCGCCAACGCGGTGGCGGCCTTCGCGCTCTATGGCGGCCCCACCATCGTGGCTGATTTCGGCACGGCGACGACCTGCGACGCGGTCTCGGCCAAGGGCGAATATCTCGGCGGGGCGATCGCCCCGGGCATCGGCATCAGCATGGACGCCCTGGTCGGCCGGGCCGCCGCCCTGGGCGCGGTCGAGCTGGTCGAGCCCCGAAGCGTGCTGGGCAAGAGCACCGTCGAGTGCATCCAGTCGGGCGCGATCTATGGCTTCACCGCCCAGGTCGACGGGCTGTGCGAACGCATCCAGGATGAGCTGGGTGAGTGCACGATCGTGTCGACCGGTGGGCTGGCCGAGTTGATCAGCCCGCTGTCGAAGTACATCGAGCACTCCGAGCCGTGGCTGACGCTGCACGGGCTTCGCCTTGTCTACGAAAAGAACGCGTGACCTACTACGGTTTCGGCTGATGAGGGTTCTGATCACCGGCATGGGCGGCGAGCTCGGCACCCGTCTGGCCAACCAGCTCAGCGACGATTCGGCGGTCGACGCCATCATGGGCCTCGACATCGATCCGCCCCGCCGGCGCCACCCCGCCGAGTTCTACCGGGTCGACCCTCGTGACCGCGACAAGTCCACCAGCCTGATCCGACGGTTTCGTCCCACCGCCTTGGTGCACCTCGGGGTGTACGAGCCTTATGCCCGCAGCAGTCCCCGGTCGGCGATGGAGCGAACCGCGGCCGGCACCGTCACCGCGGTCACCGCCGCCGTCGACGCCGGGCACTTGGACCGCATCGTGGTGCGGTCGGGCATCGAGATCTATGGCCGGCGGCGGCGGTCGCCGGTGCGGCCCGACGAGCAGGTGCGTCCCGACCCGACCAGCCCGTTCGGCCACCAGTTGCTGCACGTCGAGCGGGTCTGCCTCGAGGGCGGGCTTCACGCCGCCATCCCGGTGACGTGTCTGCGGTTCGCGCCACTGGTGGGCCCGTCGTTCCCCAGTCCGCTGGGTCGCTATCTGCGGATGCCGGCGGTGCCGTTTCGGGCCTTGGGCGACCCGCCGTTCTCGCTGCTTCACCAGACCGACGCGGCGGTGGCCCTGCTGGCTGCACTCCGTCGCCCGGTCGACGGCCCGGTCAACGTGGTCGGGTCCGGCGCGGTGACGGCGTCGCAGGCGGCGCGGGTCGGGCGCCGGGTGCCGGTGCCGACGATGGGCCTGGGTTGGATCGCCGCTCGGCGGTTCAGCGAGCTGGCTGGCGCGCCGGTCCCCGACCACGTGCACGAGCTGCTGACCAGGGGCCGGGTCGCGGATGGCAGCCGAGCCTTCGAGTTGTTGGGGGTGCGCCCCGAGCGGTCGACCCCCGAGGTGCTCGAGGAGCTCTACGCCTGGGCCGAGGTCGTTCGGGTCGGGCCCATCGCCACTGAGGAGGCGGCATGACCGTCGTCGACGCCGATCTGGCCGCGCTCGATCCCGACCTCGAGCGCAACGACCTGCCGGCCATCGTGGCGCGCCGGCTTTCGGGTCGGTTCGCCATCGACGAGTGGGGCTTCGACCGCGATCTGCTCACTGCCGTGACCCCACTGGTTCGGGCCCGCTGGGCGCTGCGCATCGAGGGTGGGTCGGCGCTGCCCGAGATCGGTCCCGCGCTGCTGGTGCACACCCGCCGGATCGGCCTGTCCGAGCCGGGGGTACTGGCTTCGGCCGTCCACCGGGTCACCGACCGTCCGCTGCGAGCCACGGGCTATCTGGCGTCGATCCCCGGTCCGTTGGGGCCGCTCGCCCGTCGCCTCGGCGCGGTGCCGAGCGGCGCGGCCGATCTGCGCAGCCTGCTCCGGGCCGGCGAGTTGGTCGGCGTGCCGCTGGGTCGAGAGCTGCGGATCCCGACCCATGTGGGCGTGGTGCCGGTGGCCCCGATCGCCGCGGCGCTGGCCGCCGGCGCGCCCATCATTCCGGTCGCCATCGTGGGCCTCGAGATCGGCCGGTGGTGGACGGTACGGTTCGGCCGGCCGATTCCAACCCGCCGCCGGCGCGGTGCCGTCGATCCGAGCGCCGCCGAATTGGCTGAAGCCACCCGGCAGCGCCTGCAGTCGCTGGTCACCGACTCGCGCCGCGGCGCCGCAGCCCTCCGCTAGCGTTCTTTCCCATGGCCTTCGCGGAAGCAGCCGACGGCACTCGGATCCACTACGAGGTCTTCGGCGCCCGCCACGGTGAGCCGCTGCTGCTGATCCAGGGCTTGGGGGCCGATGGGCGGGGCTGGATCCGCCAACGGCGAGCGTTCGCCGGTCGCTACCGCTGCATCGTCTTCGACAACCGCGGTGCCGGGCGATCCGATCATCCGTCGGGCCCCTACGACCTCGAGGTCATGGCCACCGATGCGCTGACCGTGCTCGATGCGGCCGGCGTGACCCGAGCGCACGTGCTCGGCGCCTCGATGGGCGGCATTATCGCTCAGATCGTGGCCGTGCGGCATCCCGAGCGGGTGCGGTCGTTGATGCTGGCGTGCACGGCGTGTCGCCACCACGACTGGCGTCGTGAGCTGTTGCACGAATGGGCCGAGGTCGCCGCCGCCGACGGCATGGGGTCGTTCGCCCGTTCCGCGGTGCGCTGGCTGATCGGGCCACGCTCCCTTCGTCGGTTCTGGCCGGCGGTCGGCCTGATCGGGCCGCTGGCGATGACCGGCTCGTCCGATGCGTTCGTCGCTCAGGTACGGGCGATCCTCGACATGGACGATCATTTGCGGGCCGAGCTCGGCGGGCTGAAGGTGCCCACCCTGGTGCTGGTGGGCAGCCAGGACATCCTGACGCCGATGGGCGACAGCGAAGAACTGGCCGAGGAGATCCCGGGGGCCGAACTGGTCGTGATCCGGGGGGCGGCTCACGGGTTCATGCTCGAGCACGGTGCCGTCTTCAACCGCACCGTGCTCGAGTTCCTGGCTCGGACCTCGGCGAGTCAGGTCGTCGTCGACTCCTGACTCAGGACTTGGCTCGCCAGAGCTGGCCGAGCCAGGTCTTCGGCATGTAGTTGCCGAACGGGATCTTCTGGGCCTGGGCGA
>JAYUBX010000186.1:0-2385 GCA_043740665.1 Candidatus Neomicrothrix sp. | reverse complement strand
GAGCCGGTCCAGGTCGGCATCTCGATCGGCGTGGCGTTGTCCCGCCGGGTGGCGCTCGACGGCGATCGGCTCCTGATCGGTGCCGACCAGGCCATGTATCGGGCCAAGGCCACCGGGGGCAATCGCTACCGGATCCACGTGATCGACGGCACCTGACCGAGTCGTCGATCTGGTTTCGTTCGGGTCAGACGGCGCCCAGGCTGGGCTTCCACGTCGGTCGGGCGGCTTCGAAGCTCGAGATGTCATCGGCGTAGGCGAGGCTAATGCCGATGTCGTCGAGGCCGAGCAGGAATCGGTCGCGGGTAGCGTCGTCGAGTGGGAATTCGACCTCGAGTCCGATGGCGGGGGCCGATAGGGTCCGGGCGGCCACGTCGATGGTGATCTCGAGGGCGGGGTCGGCTTCGACGGCTCGCAGCAGCGACTCGCCCACTGCGGGGTCGACCTGCACCGGAACGAGCCCGTTCTTGGTGCAGTTGTTGCGAAAGATGTCGGCGAACCGGGGCGACACCACGGCCTGAAAGCCGTAGTCCATGATGGCCCACACGGCGTGCTCGCGGGATGAACCCGTGCCGAAGTTGGGCCCGGCCACCAGCACCGTGGCACCGGTGTAGTGCTCGGCGTTCAGCACGAAATCTCGGTCGTCGCGCCATTCGGAGAACAACCCGGCGCCGAAGCCGGTGCGTTCGACCCGCTTGAGCCAGTCACTCGGGATGATCTGATCGGTGTCGACGTCGGACCGGTCGAGGGGGACGGCCGTGCCGGTGACGACGATGACGGGTTCCATGGGGATCCTCTGGGGTGGGTGAGGGGTGAAGTGGGTGTGGCGGGTGCGAGGCCGGGTCAGGTGAGGTCGGCGGGGGTGGCGAAGGTGCCGGCGATGGCGGTGGCGGCGGCCACCTCGGGCGAGACCAGGTGGGTGCGTCCGCCCCGGCCCTGGCGTCCCTCGAAGTTGCGGTTGCTGGTCGACGCGGCCCGTTCGCCGGGCTGCAGCTTGTCGGGGTTCATGGCCAGGCACATCGAGCAGCCGGGCTCGCGCCAGTCGAAGCCGGCGGCGGTGAAGACGCGGTCCAGACCCTCGGCTTCGGCCTGTTGCTTCACCCGGAACGACCCGGGCACGACCATGGCCCGCATCCCGTCGCGGACCTGGTGGCCCTCGGCGACGGCGGCAGCCGCTCGCAGGTCCTCGATCCGACTGTTGGTGCACGAGCCGATGAACACGGTGTCGACAGGAACGTCGCGCAGCGGGGTGCCGGCCGTGAGCCCCATGTACTCGAGGGCTCGAGCGGCTGACTCGCGTGCGGCGGGGTCGGTCATGGCTTCGGGGTCGGGCACGCGGCCGCTGAGCTCGATCACCTGGGCCGGGTTGGTGCCCCACGAGACGAACGGCTCGAGGACCGTCGCGTCGAGGATGACTTCTTGGTCGAAGTTGGCGCCCTCGTCGGTCGGTAGGGCCCGCCAGGCATCGAGGGCCTGTTCCCACGCCCGGCCGGTCGGAGCGTGGCGACGACCCTCGAGGTAGGAGAAGGTGACATCGTCCGGGGCGATCAGGCCGGCCTTGGCGCCGGCTTCGATCGACATGTTGCACACCGTCATGCGGCCTTCCATCGACAGTCCCCGAAGCGCCGAGCCGCGGTATTCGATGATCGAGCCGATGCCACCGCCGGTACCGATGCGGCCAATGATCGCGAGGATGAGGTCCTTGGCGGTCACGCCGGCCGGCAGCTCGCCGTCGACCGTGATGGCCATGGTGCCGGGACGGATCTGGGGCAGGGTCTGGGTGGCCAGCACGTGCTCGACCTCGCTGGTGCCGATCCCGAACGCCAGGGCACCGAAGGCCCCGTGGGTCGACGTGTGGCTGTCACCGCACACGATGGTGAGGCCGGGTTGGGTGAGCCCTTGCTCGGGGCCGATCACGTGTACGATGCCCTGATCGATGTGGCCCATCGGGTACTCGGTGATGCCGAACTCGGCACAGTTGGCCCGCAGGACCTCGACCTGGCGTCGCGAGACCGGGTCGGCGATCGGCTGATTGATGTCGGCAGTCGGGACGTTGTGGTCCTCGGTGGCGATGGTCAGATCGGGGCGGCGGACCCGACGGCCCGCCAGCCGGAGACCGTCGAAGGCCTGGGGCGAGGTGACCTCGTGCACGAGGTGCAGGTCGATGTAGAGCAGGTCGGGCTCGCCGTCGGCGGCATGGACCAGGTGCTGGTCCCAGATCTTCTCGCTGAGGGTTCTGGCAACGGTCATTGGCGGGTGCCCTTCTTGACGTGCATCTCGACTTGAATCTCAACATGTGAGATTATAGTCTTGCGGTATGGGATTGAGTGTAAGCGGTGTTGGCGTCATCGACAAGGCCGTGGCGGTGTTGGCGGCGCTCGAGGCGGC
>JAYUBX010000185.1:0-5309 GCA_043740665.1 Candidatus Neomicrothrix sp. | reverse complement strand
CGCGTCCCCCGGCTCCCACCTTGACGGTGACCAGGTTGGCGACCGTCTGCCCCGCGGTCACATTGAGGTTCGACACGTTGGGCCGCGATCCGCCCGAGGGCCACACGTCGACATGCGAGGCCAGGGTGGGGTCGACGGCGGTGACGTTCATCACCACGCCGGTGGCGTCGGCCGGCACCGACCCACCCGTGACGGTGAGGTCCTGCGTCTCGCTGGCACCGAAGCGATGGGCCGGACCCAGGTGATAGGCGGGGTCGGCTCGGGTGTCCATCAAGAGCTCGACTCGACCACGGCCACGTGGCCGGCGCTGCTGGTGGCGGTGGCGTTGAACGACATCACGTCACCGGGCATAGGGGCGCTGCCCACGGTGCCGTCGGGAATCTTGACCAGCCCGCCGCCGTAGAGGGCCGGGTTGTAGTTGTCCTAGACGGCGTTGCCGTTGGCGTGCCAGGCGCTCGAGATGCCGTCGGCCAGATACATGAAACGAAAGGCCAGCTCGGGGCACTCCCACTCGTACTCGCCCCACCCGGCTCGGGTCCACAACACGTCGGGACCGCCATCGGAGCCGTGCCGAGGACCACACACCTGCACCCCCAGGAAGCTGGCGCCCAAGGGATACGAGTGACGACCGGTGACGGCAAAGTAGTGGCCGTCGTCGCACACGCCGTTCCACCACGAGGGTGTCGGCAGGGTCGAGTTGGTCGCGCCCGCCGGCGGGGCGGCAGTCACCGCGGCACCGGTCAGCGCCAGGCCGAGGCCGGCGACGACGGCCACCACCACGGCAATTCGCCGCGCCGCGAGGAACTTCAGGGCGACCGGCGTCAATCCCGATCCATCGGCACCTTCGGGCCCAACCCAAAGCCAACTTTGCGAAAAGGTCAGACCGGAACGGGTTTCGCCCCCACACGCCTGGCCCGGACCAGGGGGGTAGGGTGCGCGGCATGCCCAGCTTTGATGTCGTTTCCGAGGTCGACAGCCAGGAAGTCCGCAACGCGGTCGATCAGGCCGCCCGCGAGCTCACCACCCGCTACGACTTCAAGGGCACCGATTCGACCGTCGAACTCTCCGACACCACCATCGAGTTGCGTTCGGTCAGTGAGGACCGCCTGAACGCGGTCCGCCAGGTGCTCGAGGAGAAGCTGGTCAAGCGCAAGGTGTCGCTCAAGGTGCTCGACTACGGCACCGTCGACGACGCCGCCGGCGGCCGGGTCCGCCAGGTCGCCACCCTGCAGGCGGGCATCTCGAGCGACAAGGCTCGCGAATTGAACAAGCACATCAAGGGGCTGGGCCTGAAGGGCATCCAGTCGCAGACGCAAGGCGAGCAGTTGCGGGTCATCGGCAAGAAGCGCGACGATCTGCAAGCGGTCATCGCCGACCTCAAGGCCGGCGACTTCGGTATCCCTCTGCAGTTCGAGAACTTCCGCGACTGACCACCGGCCCGGCTCGCGGGCGGGTTGCTACTCGTAGTAGCCGGAGTGGATGTAGACGCAGGGCACGCCCTCGGCGTGGAACATGTCGTAGTTACGTCGATCGTCCTCGAAGGCCAGGCGCAGGTCGAATCCGAAGGCCCGCAGTTCGGCCACCGTACGCTGCTTGAAATCGCGGGACGACTCATAGTCGCCGTAGTTCCGCATGATGAGCAGGTCCCATCGCAGCTGGTAGCGCAGCAGCCAGGCCAGGGTCTGGGGCTGAACGCGGATCGGGCGCGCCGTGAGCAACACGATGCGCAGACCCGAGTCGAGTACGTCGAGCAGGCGGGCGACCTCGTCGATCACCAGGTCGTCGCCGCAGGCCAGGAAAAAAGCCTCCCAGTCGCGAAACGGCCGCTCGAGGAAGTGCTGACGGCCGGCCGCGTCGGACAACACACCGTCCATGTCGAAGACGACGGCGGCGTCCGCGTCAACGGGACCGTCCCGCCACAACCAGTTGTCAGGTTCGTAGGGCAACGACACGTCAGGCTCCATCGAGGGCGGGTTGGTCACGGGCGGGTGGTCGGCTGATCGTCGACGTGATCATCGGGCCCGACCGGTTCGGACAGCCGGGACACGATGCCACCGAAGGCGGGCCGCGACACCCACAGCAGTTCATCGGCGGCTCGCACCCGCAGCCACGAATTGCCCCCACCGGGCTCGACCACCATCGGTCGGGGAAATCGGGTGACCACCGAAAGGTCGCCTCGGTGGGCCGCCAGGACAACGAGTTCGGAGCGCAGTTCGGCCACGACCCGCGTGGCGTTCACGCGGGTCATGATCACCACCATGGTCAGCGCCATGGCCGCCACCGCGAACACCAGCAGGACCGGCTTGGCCACGACCAGCGACAGGATCACGATCAGCGTGGCCGGGACGGCCGACACGCCGGCCACCGCCACCGGAGCCAACCCGCGGGTGCCCGAGAACGCCGATTGCACCTGGCCCGCCCCGAGCACGGCCGCGGCCCGCTCGACCAACCGATCGACGGCCGCCTGGTTGATGTCGACGTCGCCCACGAGCGGTCAGTCCTGGGCCGCGTCGGCGGCCTGCTGGCGGATGGCCTCGACCACGCCGGCATCGGCGAGGGTGGTGGTGTCACCCAGATCGCGACCCTCGGCGACGTCGCGCAGCAGCCGACGCATGATCTTGCCGCTGCGGGTCTTGGGTAGGTCGGGCACCACGAAGATCGACTTGGGTCGCGCCGTCGGGCCGATCTTGGTGGCGACGTGCTGGCGGATCTGTTCGACCAGCTCAGGCGTCACTTCGACGCTGCCCCGCACGATGACGTAGCCGATGATCGCCTGGCCCGTGAGCGGATCGGTGGCGCCAACCACAGCTGCTTCGGCCACCGCTGGATGATCGACCAGGGCCGACTCGACCTCGGTCGTTGACACCCGATGGCCCGAGACGTTCATGACATCGTCGACCCGGCCGAGCAGCCAGAAGTAGCCGTCGTCGTCGATCTTGCAACCGTCACCGGCGAAGTACCGACCCTCATACGTGCTCCAGTAGGTGTCGAAGTACCGCTCGGGGTCGCCCCAAATGCCACGCAGCATCGCCGGCCACGGCTTGGTGATGGTGAGGTAGCCCCCACCCTTGGTCACGGGAACACCGTGATCGTCGACCACCTCGACCGAGATGCCCGGCAGCGGGAACGTGGCCGATCCCGGTTTGGTGGTGGTGACGCCGGGCAGCGGCGTGATCATGTGCGCGCCGGTCTCGGTCTGCCACCAGGTGTCGACGATGGGACACCGACTGCCACCGATGTGGGCGTGGTACCACATCCACGCCTCGGGGTTGATGGGTTCGCCCACGGTGCCGAGCACCCGCAGCGACGACAGATCGTGGGCCGCCGGCTCGGTGTCGCCCCACTTCATGAACATGCGGATAGCCGTCGGCGCGGTGTAGAGCTGGGTGACGCCGTAGCGCTCGACGATCGACCACAGCCGATCGCGACCCGGGGTGTCGGGCGTGCCTTCGTACAGCACCGACGTGGCTCCGTTGGCGAGCGGTCCGTACACGATGTAGCTGTGCCCGGTCACCCAGCCGATGTCAGCCGCGCACCAGTAGATGTCGGTCTCGGGATGCAGGTCGAAGACGTAACGGTGACTGAACGCCACCTGGGTCAGGTAGCCACCGGTCGTGTGCATGATGCCCTTGGGCTTGGCCGTGGTGCCCGACGTGTAGAGCAGGTAGAGCAGGTCCTCGCTGGCCATGTGCTCGGGCGGGCAGTCGGGCGATGCGGTCGCCATGAGCTCGTGGTACCAGTGGTCACGGCCCGCGACCATGGCCACGTCGCTGCCGGTGCGGTTGACCACAACGACGGCGGTGACCGACGGCGTCGAGAGGACCGCCTCGTCGACGGCGGGCTTGAGCAGTGCCGCCGCGCCCCGGCGATAGCCTCCGTCGGCGGTGACGATCACCTTGCACTGCGAGTCGTTGACCCGATCGGTGATCGAGTCGGGTGAGAACCCGCCGAAGATGGCGGAGTGCACCGCCCCGATGCGCGTGCAGGCCAGCATGGCCACCGGCAGCTCGGGGATCATCGGCATGTAGATCGCCACGCGGTCGCCCCGCTCGACGCCGAGGTCCTTCAGCACGTTGGCGAAGCGGCTGACCTCGTCGAGCAGGTCGGCGTAGGTGATGGTGCGGGTGTCACCCGGTTCGCCTTCCCAGTGGAAGGCGACCCGGTCACCACGGCCGGCCTCGACGTGACGGTCGAGGCAGTTGTAGGACACGTTGAGGGTGCCACCGTCGAACCACCGGGCGAACGGCAGCTTCCAGTCGAGCACCGTGTCGAAGTCGTCGAACCAGGTGACCAGCTCGCGCGCCTGCTGGGCCCAGAACGCCTCGTAGTCAGCCGTCGCCTCGTCGTAGAGCGACTGGTCGTCGGTCAGGGCCTGGGCCCGAAACTCCGACGACGGCGCGAAGGTGCGCTCCTCGCTGAAGTAGTCCTCGATCGTTGGCTCAGCCATGACTCGTGGTTCCCCCTCGGTCACCCGGATTCGAGCTGAGCCTACCGCCGCCCCGCTCAGCGCTCAGCGGCGAGCCGCTCGTCGACCGGACGGGCTCATCGACTCAGGATGCCGGGGACTCGAACAGGCTGCGGATGCCTTCGATGAGCAGATCGAGCCCCCGCTCGAGCTCGCGCGAGCCGTGATCGCCCAGCACCGCCCGTTGCAGCTCGACCAGTCGCGGGTGGGCGTCGGTCGAGACGGCCGACAGGTCGATGGTGCCGTCGGCCGCCGCAACCTGGCGGTGGCCCATGTCGAGCAGCACCCGCCCGAGCACGAACGACGACATGGCGAGGAAGGCATCGAGCGCGGCATCGGGGTCGAGGCCGGCCGTGCGCAGGATGTCGTAGGCCCGTTCGAGAGGAGCGAACGCCTCGACCGTTCGGATCGGCCGGGACCCGAACATCGGCAGGACGCCCGGATGGGCCAACCCGGCCGCCCGAAAGCCCCTCGCCAACACGCGGAGCTGCTCGGCCCACGCCAGCGCGGGATCCGGAAGCGGCACCTCGCGCAGCACCCGATCGAGAATGCCGTCGAGCACGTCATCCTTGTTGTCGACGTGGTTGTAGAGCGACATCGCTTCAACACCGAGCGCGGCACCCAGCTTGCGCATGCTCAGCGATTCGAGCCCGTCGGCGTCGACCAGGGCCACCGCCGCCACCACGATGCGCTCCCGCGTTAACGGCACACGCGTCGCCGAGGTCATACCCGAGTGTAGATCCGGGTTCACCGACGATCGGCGGGCACCAGGCCGCCCGCGTCGGACAACAGCTGCACGTTCCGCTCGCTCGCCCCGGCCGGAGGTCGAGCCAAGAGGCAAACC
>JAYUBX010000184.1:0-2447 GCA_043740665.1 Candidatus Neomicrothrix sp. | reverse complement strand
TCGTCGAGCCCAAACCGGCGCCGGATCCCAAGCCTGCGTCGGGCCACATGCCCGGCCTCGATGGGCTCCGAGCACTCGCCGTGGCCGCCGTCGTGGTCTACCACATCTGGCCGGCGGTGCTTCCGGCCGGATTCCTCGGCGTCAGCATGTTCTTCACGCTGTCGGGCTTCCTGATCACCCGATTGCTGCTGCTCGACCATGCCCGCACCGGCGGCATCGGCCTGCGCCGGTTCTGGGTCCGCCGGTTCCGACGACTGATGCCGGCTGCGCTGGTCGTGCTGGTGATCATCTCCGTCGTCTGGTTGGCCACCTCGTGGATGACCCGCGTCATTGCCGGCGATATCACCGCCGCCCTCTTGTACGTCGCCAACTGGCGGTTCTTGTTCTCGGGCAACGCGTACGGGACCGCGGCGGGGACCTCGCCGGTGCTGCATTTCTGGTCCCTGGCGATCGAGGAGCAGTTCTACCTCGTCTACCCACTGGCCGTCTGGCTGATCCTGCGCCGTCGGCGAGCCAGCATCTTCAGTGTCGGGATCCTGCTGATCGGGCTGCTGGCCGCCAGCCTGGTCTTCATCGCCTTCAACTCGGGCGACCAGCTGGTCGTCTACTACTCGACGTTCTCACGCGCCGCCGAGCTGCTGATCGGCGGCCTGCTGGCCGTCGGCACCGCGCTCTGGCCCCTCGACCGCATCCGTACGTGGATTCGGCCGGTCGGCATCGCGGCCGGTTTGATCCTGGTGGTGTTGACCTTCCGGACCGATATCGCCACGCCGCTGTATTCCGAAGGTGGGCTGGCCGCCATCGGCCTGCTCTCGGCTGCCGTCATCCTGGCCGCATCGCAGGGCGGGCGCTACGAGTGGGCGCTGTCCCGAAAGCCGCTCTTATGGCTGGGGCTGATCTCGTACGCGGTCTACCTCATCCACTGGCCCCTGCTCGTGGGCCTGCGCCACATCGGCCTGACCCCCTGGTTGGTCTCGAGCGTCACGGTCGTCGGCAGCCTCGTCCTGGCCGTGCTGTCGGGCCGGTTGATCGAGTGGCCGATTCGCGAAGCCCGGTGGATCCGACCGCGACCGGTGCTGCTGGCCGGGCCGCTGCTCGCCGCCGTGCTCGTGCTGTGCCTCATCGGATCACGAACGGCGCCCGCCACCGCCATCAACTACGACGCGGCCCAAAAGGCCATCGACCAATTGACAGAAGCAGCCAGCTCGACGCCAACCACCCCGACTTCCGCGGGCGGCCCAGCCTCGACCAAGCCGCTGTCGGTCGCCTTCTTCGGTGACTCGACCGCAGTGATGTTGTCGCTGGCCGCCGCCAACGCCGGCCCCGGCCTGCAGAGCGTCGGCGGCGCCGCCAAGTTGGGCTGCACCATCTCGCGCGGCGGCGAGGTCAAGGGCGTCGAGGGCAACCCATCCCGGTCGGTGCAAGTGTGCGACTGGGCCGCCTGGCCCAAGGCCATCCCCGCTGGTGGGGTCGATCGAGCGATCGTCTACGGCGGTTCGTGGGACGCGCTGCCGCGCAAGGTGCCGGGAGCGTTCTCGGGTTGGAAGTCCATCGACGACGAGGAGTACCGCACCTTTCTCGCCTCCGAGATGTTGGGCGCGACCGAAGCACTACACAAGGGTGGGGCAGCCAAGGTGGTGTGGTTGACCCTGGCGCTCGATCGCGGCGACACCAACGCCGACAACATCCGCCATGTCGACGAGTACAACGCCATCATCGATCAGACCGTGGCTGCCCATCCCGACTTCGCGGCGAAGGTCGACCTGGCCTCGTACTTCTCGGGCCCGGGCGACGGCTTGCGCCCCGACGGTGTGCACGTCAACGCCCAGACCGGCGGCACGCTCTGGAACGACTGGCTGCTCGACCAGATCACCAACGCCAGCGCCGACGCCCCCTCAAACTGACGTCGAGGTGGGCGGAGGCACCGATGGACGGCGCCGGTAACGCAACCACCCGGCCTCGAGCGCGGCGGCCGTCAGCAGGCACAGGGCGCCTTCGGCCGAGGCTCGGAACCGACTCGAGGCATAGAAGACCAGGACGGTGAAGATCACCGTGGCACAGGGTGCCAGCAGTGGGAACACGGGGATGCGTCGTCGACGCAACACCACCACGCCGATGACGGACCCCACCACCATCGGCCACAGCGTGACCAGCGACAGCCGGGCGACCCAGGTCGAGTTGGCCTCGACGTAGGACTCGATGTCGACGGCGTTCTGGGGACTCCACACGTTGAAAATCCGGGCCAGGCGCACCCCTTCGACCACGACCAACCGTTGCGGGTGGGCCTTGACGTAGCGACCGGCGCTGTCGAGCCAGGCCTGTTGCCGCGCCCCGTCGTTCGTGTCGGGCATCTCGACGCCATCCTGCTGGATGACCGCCATCCCGCAGTCGAAGCTCCAGTAGCCCATGTGTTGGCCGTAGTACGAGGCGTCGCAGTTCGACCCGGC
>JAYUBX010000183.1:0-1661 GCA_043740665.1 Candidatus Neomicrothrix sp. | reverse complement strand
CGGTCACCGAACTGCGTCGGCTTGGATGGCTGCTCGGCTTGCCGATTCACGGGGTATGGGCATTCATCCCGCCGGGTGAGGTGCAACTGGCCGATCCCTACGTCGCGCTGCGAGGGTGGCGGGTCGCTGATCCCGAGGCCGGGTTCATGCTCGCTGGTGCCGCCGCAGCGTGGCACCTTGGGTACCTCGATCGAGCACCGGACCGGCGGACATCAGTATGGCTTCCCGCCAGCACGCGCCTACCCGACGGACTCCGACCTCACGTCTCAGTGCTCCAGATCCGGTGGGCGCATGAGGAGATCAAGCGGCTCGGTCCGAGCACCAAACTGCTTTCACGTCGCAAGCTCGATCTGCTGGCGTGGGCGAGCCGTCTACCGGCCTTCGGACCGGAAGCCCTCGTCGTTCAGCTCGCAGCTCGACCGTCATCGTTCTTGCCGTGGGCCGACCTCGTTGGTCACCTGGATCAACTCGTCGATGACTGCGACGACGACCGCCTCGCCACGCTTCTGGCGGATCAGACGACCTCCGCCTGGCAACGTGCTGCCTACCTGCTTCACGTGGGCGGGCAGCCCGCGCGCGGTCGCGGTCTCCTCTCGCGCCGACCACGCTTTCCGCTACCGAAGGTGGCGTTCGAGTACCGCGGGTACACCAGCCAAGCTGCGATCTGGGTTTCCGACTACCACCTCCTGGATCGACTGGTCGCGCCACTGCGGCGCGTCATCGGCAAGGCGTAGCTGCAGGCTGGCCGACCTGATCCCTTGCTCGTGCAGACATCCTCGATCGCACCGATGCATCCCCAGTCGCCTCGCCCCAGCGTCGTGTGACCTCGGTACCCGGAAATTGGCAACGCGGCTGGCCGTCTGACGAATCACACTGATTTCACGGACCGAACCGTTGCCGACCGAGTCGACGTTCGGCGCGTCCTCATCGCCGGTGACACTCACGGCAACTCGAAATGGGTCGAACATCTGACCGACGTCGCAGCCCACTCCTGGTGCGCGGTCATCATTCAAGTCGGCGACTTCGGGTACTTCCCTGACCACTCCGACGGGCCACGATTCCTCAGCGCCGTCGACACCGCCTGCGAGATCAACGGCGTCGAACTGTGGTTCATCGACGGCAACCACGACGATCACACCTCCCTCGCAGAACTCGAGCATGGCCACCACCCCACGCGCATCGCCGAGCACGTCGCCTACGTTCCCCGAGGGACGCGCCTCAACATCGGCGGCCTCATCTTTGGCTTTCTCGGCGGAGCATTCTCAGTCGACTGGCGGGATCGCACACCCGGAGTCGACTGGTGGCAACACGAGGTCACCGCCACCGACGACATCGCCCGCCTCGGCGACGACGCGTTGGACGTCCTCGTCACCCACGACTCGCCAGCAGGAATCAACCTGCTCTCCTCCTGGCGACTGCCTGCCGAGGATCAGGTCCGCGCCGACGAGGTCCGCGCACTGATTGCGCGTGCAACCGCCGCGACGTCACCGCGCCTTGTCGTCCACGGACACTGGCATCACGGCTACGAGTCCGAGCTGACCTGGATCGATCGCGCCACCACCGAGCGAACCAGCGAACTGACATGGAACTCGTCACGAGTTGTCGGTCTCGGATGCGACGGCAACACCAAGCACGGCTGGATCATCCTCGACCTCCCAAGT
>JAYUBX010000182.1:0-5459 GCA_043740665.1 Candidatus Neomicrothrix sp. | reverse complement strand
CGTCGTCGCCGCCAGCGCGTCGGACAACGCCGGCGGGATCGTCGTCGCGGACCTCGCCCGGCAGCGCTCGGGTCGCTTCGCGAAACTGTGGTGCGACGGAGGGTTCAAACGCACCTTCATCGAACACTGCCGCGATCACCACATCGGTGTCGAGGTCGTAAACAAGATCCACGCCCACCGCTTCGAAGTCCTCCCGAAACGGTGGATCGTCGAACGGACATGGTCATGGCTCAGAACAACCGCCGACTCCAAGTCGACTATGAACGCGACCCCAACGTCACCGAAGGCTTCATATGGGCCGCCCACAGCCGCCACCTCCTCCGCCGCCTCACCCAACCACCCACCCACTGATCGCGCAGGGAGAACTTTCGCGACAGCCTCTCACAAACGGTTGCCTGAACTGGCCACCGGCGCCACGACCCAGGTCCCAAAGGGAACTGCTGGCTGTAGGTGCCGAAAACTCGATCGGCCCTTTCAGCCCGGGCATTGCGAGGTTGGCCGGCCGTAGCCTCGTCTGACTATGGCTTCCCGCTCTACCACCCAGCTCAGTTCCACGCTTGGCGCTTTCGCCTACCGGCTGTTCGTCACCATCGTCGAGTTGATCATCATTCGCGGCAAGCCGCGCCGCTTCCTCGAAGCCGAAGTCATCGCGCTCCGTCACCAGATCGCGGTCCTCCAACGAACCTCGACACGCCCTGAACTCACCGACGTCGACCGTGGCGTGATCGCCGGGCTCTCCCGTGTCATCCCCCGGCGAGTCCGTCACGGATTCATCGTCACGCCCGACACGCTGCTGGCCTGGCACCGCCGCCTCGCCGCCGCCCGATGGGTCCACCCACAACGACGGCCCGGCCGACCCCGCACGGTTCACGACCGAGAACAACTCGTCGTGCGACTCGCAGCCGAGAACCCCGCGTGGGGCTACCGGCGCATCCACGGCGAACTCGTCGGCCTCGGCCACCGCCTCGCACCCTCCACCGTCTGGGCCATCCTGAAACGTCACGGCATCGACCCCGCCCCCCGACGCACCGGACCGACCTGGACCCAGTTCCTCACCGCGCAGACCCGCGGGATCATCGCGTGTGACACCTTCGTCGTCGACACCGTCAGGCTCCGCCCACTCCACGCCCTGTTCTTCATCGAACACGCCACCCGCCACGTCCACCTCGCCGGCATCACCAGCCAGCTCACCGGCGGCTGGTGCACCCAAGCCGCCGCAACCTCGCCATGACACTCAACGTCGATCGGTTCCGGCTCCTGAGCCGAGACAACGCCACCGTGTTCGTCGCCGCCTTCGACGAGATCTTCACCACCAACCGGCTCGACGTGATCCACACCCCACCCGGAGCGCCACGCGCCAACGCCACCACCGAACGTTTCGTCCGCACCGCCCGAACCGAACTGCTCGACCGCACCCTGATCTGGAACGAACACCAACTCCGCAAGCTGCTCGTCGAGTACCTCGACCACTACAACGGCCACCGGCCCCATCATGGGATCAACCAACGCTCCCCCGGCAGCATCGACCATCCAGCGACCGAATCCATCCCCATCCACCGGATCCGGCGGCGCCCACGCTGTGGCGGATGTTGGCCCGGCGCTTGCCGGCGGGGTCGAAGGCGGTGAGATCGATGATCGGGTCGTCGGCGATGGTGGTGGTCCACATGCCTCGCCGGCGGTACGAAGCCGGGTCGGTGACCGCAGCGAAGGTCGGTCGAAGGCGTTCGGCGGCCAGGAGTTCGAGGGTGAGGTCGAGGCCCTCTTCCTCGCGGCCTGGGGCTGTAGCGGGATCGGTGGCCATGACCGCCCAGCGCCGGTGACGGAGGAAGCCGGTGCCACATAGACCGGTTCGACCGAGGAGCTCGCGGCCTTCCCCTATGTTGAATGGACTCACCGACGAGCGCCCCCACGCGCTGGTCGCCGCTCGCGCCGTCCGCTGGCTCGCGCCCGGTACGTCATGTGGCGAGTCATGGTCCGGTGACATCGGCCAGCTTGGCGCGGTGCGGACGGCGCCGAGCTCGTCTCGTCGGCCGAGCGGAGATCGATTGGTGCGGGGGGTGAGGGTTGCAGTCATGTGAGCCACCTTGGCGGTCGGTTCCTAAAGGAGTGCTGAAGCTGCGATGGTCAGGCAGCCATCGTCATCCTCTGTCGGGGAGGATCGGGATCAGGTCGAATTCGGCGGCACGACACACCGGCAAGGTGACGAGAAATGAGGCGCCGGCGAGGCGGTTTTCAATCGAAACCTCCCCACCGTGATTGGTCACGATGTCGTGGACGATGGCTAGGCCCAAGCCGGTGCCGGTGTCTGGGCCCCAGTGGGTGCGGGCCTGGTCGAGTCGGGTGAAGCGTTCGAAGACCCGTTCACGGTCGGCGGTGGGGATGCCGGGTCCGTCATCGGTTACCCGCAGCTCGATGCGGCCTGGGCGCTCGGCCAGGGCGACCGACAAAGAATGGGTTCGGTAGCGTTCGGCGTTGTCGAGCAGATTGCGTAGAACGCGGGTCAGCTGTTGGGCGTTGCCGTGTACCCGCAGGCCTGGTGAGCCCTCGTAGTCGATCGGGTCGTGATCTGTTTTCGCTCGCCAGGCAAGTTCGGCGTGGATGAGTTCGTCGAGGTCGACGTCACGGGCGAGGTCCGCTGGAGCGGCATCGAGGCGGGCCAGGTAGAGAAGGTCGTCCACGAGGCGCTCGACCCGTTCCTGTTCGTGGAGCATGTCGTGGACCAAGTGATTCAAGTTGGTGGTCGCTGGTGTGCCGAGGGCGTGTTCGAGATGGATCCGCATCGACGTGAGCGGCGTTCGGAGCTCATGCGACGCGTCGGCAACAAACCGGCGTTGTTGGTCGACAGAGGTCTCGATGCGGCTGAGCATCGAGTTCATGGTCTCGGCCAGGCGCCCGATCTCGTCGTGTCGAGCCGATTCCGGGACCCGTCGATGGAGTTGGCCGGCCGAGATCTCGGCCACTTCGGCTCGGATCGCCTCGACCGGGCTTAGCGCCCGGCCGGTAACGACCCACGTTGTCGCCGCGACCAATGCCAGGGCGAACGGGCTAATCGCCAGAAGGATTCGGCGCAGGGCATTTACGGCGACCGCCGCTGGCTGCAGCGAGGTGGCGGCGTAGACGGCCACGGGTCCGGACGGACTGGTCACCGGGACTGTGACGATCCGGAACTGCGTGGTCTCGTCGAGGGCCGACACGACCCCGGTCCGCGATGATGTCCCGGTGCCCGGAGCCAGTGAGGCCATTGGCACTTCGCCTTCGATATTTCGGGTGGAGGCGACCACGCGCCCGGAGGCGTCGACGACCTGCATGGCGGCGGTGTCATCGTTGGGCGCATTGAGGATGCTTGGGAGCTTCCCGGCCGCGACCAGGCTGGCGACGTCCTGGGCTCTTGACGTGGCCGTGTCCTGGCGGCCCTGCTCGAGCGTCCGCTGCAAGTAGGTGGTCATCCCTAGCCCGCCGATGAGGAACGCGATGGCGACGACGGCAGTGGCGCCCAGCGTGGTGCGCATCCGCACCGAGACACCCCGTCGGCGGCGTCGGTCAGCCACCGTCGGGCTCAAGGCGGTAACCCCGACCTCGGATGGTGGTGATGGCCGAGCGGCCGAAGGGGAGGTCGATCTTGCGGCGAAGGCTACTGATGTAGACCTCGACCAAGTTAGGGTCGCCGGCGTAGGCGAAGTCCCAGACGTGCTCGAGGATCTCTAGCTTGGAGGACACCTCGCCGGCGGTGCGCATCAGGTATTCGAGGACGACGAACTCCTTGGCGGTGAGGCCAATGAGTTGGCTGTCGCGTTCACAGCGGTGCTCGGCGGGGTCAAGGCAGAGATCGCCGCAGGTGAGCACCGGCGGCCGTTCCCGCACCGCTCGCCGCAGAAGCGCGCGGACCCGGGCGGCCAGCACAACGGGCGAGAACGGTTTGCGGATGAAGTCGTCGGCGCCGGTGTCGAGGGCTTCGGCCTCGTCGAATTCGCCGTCCTTGGCGGTAAGAATGACAATCGGGGTCCAGACTCCTTTGGCGCGCAGGTCTGCGCACACCTGGTAGCCGTTGCGGCCCGGCAACATGAGATCCAGGACGATGGCGTCATAATTCTCCTCGGTGGCTCGCCACAGGCCGTCATCGCCGTCGTGGGAGACGTCGACGACGAAACCCTCCGCGATCAGGCTCAGTTCCAAAGCCTGAGCCAGACGCCGGTCGTCCTCGACGACGAGGAGCCTCATGCGGCTCGGAGCATGGCGATCGAGGCCCGACGGGTGGCCCGCACCGCGGCGCCGGCCGCCAACGCGACCGAGCCGAGCGCGACGACCACCAGGACGCTCAGATACCCCCAGGGAATGGTGAGGACGTCGGGCGGTGGGTCGAACACCCCGGTGAGGACCTTCACCAGCATGGCCGACAGGGCCCACCCGCTGATAGCGCCGGCGACGAGACCGACGCCGGCGATGAGGGCCGCCTCGGCCCACACGAAGCCCCCGAGCTGGCGGGCAGTGGCGCCCAACGCGGCGGCGATGGCGAACGTGCGGCGTCGTTCGGCCAACCCGAGCCAGAGGACAAGCCCAGTCGACGCCGCCGCGAGGACCAGCGCGAAGCCGAGCTCGACCCTGGTGAGTCCGCTGAGGTCGACGGCGGTGAGACTCGACCCAATGAGCCTCTTGGACGACCCGATGTCGGTCACCGATGCGGTCGTGCCGACCTGGTCGCGGACACGGTTCGCTACCTCGGTCGGGCTCGAACCGGACGTGACGATCAGGAACGACCCGACGGCATTGGATCCAGTGGCTTTCGCGACGTAGTCGGCGTTGGCGATCAGGAAGCTGTCATGGGGTGCGGTGGGGAATTCCTTGGCGACTCCGGCGTAGTGGAAAGCGACATCGACGAGTTGCTTGGTCTGGTTGTCTTGGAGGCGGAGCTTTATCGGGTCGCCCAGGTTGAGCTGGTAGTCCTTGACGGTCTCGTCGCTGACCAGCAACGCGTCGGGCTGCGCCGCGAGGCGTCCCATGACTTCGGTCGCAGTGCCGCCTTGGAAGTAGCCGTCGACGAGTTTGGTGGCGCCGACGACGGTGGTGGGGTTGACGCCGAACAGGTCTTGGAGGTCGTTGCCGACATACGCGTAGCGGTGCTGGATCGCCTCGACGGACTTGACGCCGGGGATCGTCGCCAGGGTGGCGGCCTGGTCGGGGGCCGACGATGCCGCCGGGCGATTGGGTGACCCGGACGTCGGCACCATTGGTCAGCGCCGCGTCGATGGCAGCTTGATGGTGATAGGTCGAGTTGAACACCGCGGTCGAGGTGGCGAAGCTGGCTGTCAGCGCGACCAGTACCGCTCCAGTGGCGAGAAGTCGGCGTTGGCGACCCATCGCGGCGGCGACGGTGTCGGCCAACCCGCCCGCGACCGGGCGCAGCATCGTCCCCAACGGGGTGCGGCCTCGCTTGAGGAAGACCGTGGTCAATCGCCAGGTAA
>JAYUBX010000181.1:0-2285 GCA_043740665.1 Candidatus Neomicrothrix sp. | reverse complement strand
CGGTCGAGTCGGGCGGTCGAGACCACGGCGCGCGGCAGCTCCTCGAGGAAGTAGCCCAGCACCTGCATCGGGAAGGCCAAGATGCTGAACAGGGCGATGCCCTGGACCAGGTTGCCGGTGTTGATGCGACCGATCGAGATCTCGTACGAGCCCAACGCCAACAGGGCGATGGCGCCGACCGCCGGCAGCCCTTGCAGCACCGGCTCGAACGATCCCCGCAATCGACCCACGTAGGTGCGCGTGGTCTTCAACTGTTCGGCGGCCGTTCGCAGCCGGGCGATCTCCTGGTCGCTGCGGCCCAACGTCTTGACGACCAGGGCCCCGTCGAAGCTCTCGTGCACGATGCGCGACACCGCTCCGACTTCTTCTTGCACCTGCTCGGCCGGGCGCTCGACCCGCTTGGTATAGAGCCGGTTGAGCAGGGCCAGGGCTGGGAACAGCAGCAGCGCCAACAACATCATCCAGATATCGACGAAGGCCAGGCTGAGCAGGGCGAAGAAGATCAGGGCGAATACGCCGATGGTGAAGGGCACCGGGCTCATGACCTCGGTGGCCGCCAGCACGTCGCTGTCGGTGTGGGCCAACAGCTCGCCGGTCGGGCGCGAACGATGGAACTCGAGGGGGACGTCGAGATAGGTATCGGAGATGCGGCGACGCCAGTGGGCCTGCACCCGAAAGGCGGTGATGCCGCCGTTGTAGCGCCGCAGCACGATCGACGCAGCCTTGAGCAAGCCCATCGCCAGGATGGCCAGCGACCCCTGAACCACCGTCGTGCGGCTCACGCCCCCCGAGAAGGCCGGCAGGATGACGTACTGGGTGACCCGACCGAGCACGACGGTGGCCCCGACCGCGGCGGCGGCATACATCGACGCGCCGATGACGGCGAGGGTGAACCGGCGGGGCTCCTGGCGCACGTACCGGGCGATGACCCGCACCCCGCGTCGAAACAGCGCGCTGGCCGTGCTCGTGTTGCCCCCAGGCTCGTTCATGTCGCCGTCATGGTCGCCCACTGCCGGACGTTCGGCGAATCGAATGCAGCAACAGAGATTTCGCCCCGATCGACCGCGAGTCCTAGGGTCGATGTCGTTCGAGACCCTACGAAACCCCGCCGGAGAAGCTGATGCGCAGCCCGAAAGACTTCTTCCGACCGCTGGCGCTGGGGGCACCCGAACCCGTGCGCGAGATTCCCGTTCGGCCGTCGCGGATGATCCACTTCTTTCCGTCGTCGAACCCGAAGATGGTCGCCAAGGTGCCCGACATCGCCCCGACGGTCGACGTGCTGCTCGCCAACCTCGAGGACGGCGTGGCCGCCAGCGACAAAGAGGCCGCCCGCGCCGGCCTGATCGAGGTGGCGCAGAGCTTCGACAGCCCCGACACGCAGCTCTGGACCCGCGTCAACTCGCTCGATTCGCCGTGGGGACTCGACGACCTGACCGCGGCGGTCCTCCAAGCCGGCGACGCGCTCGACGTCATCATGATCCCCAAGGTCGAAGGCCCCGAGGACATCCACTACGTCGACCGATTGCTGGCTCAGCTCGAAGCCAAGGCCGGCCTCACCGAGCCACTGCTGGTGCACGCCATCCTCGAGACCGCACGGGGCGTGGCCAACGTCGAGGAGATCTGCGCCGCGTCGCCGCGCATGCAGGGCCTGTCGCTCGGACCGGCTGACCTGGCCGCGAACCGCCGCATGAAGACCACCCGGGTCGGTGGGGGTCACCCGGGCTACCTCGTGCGGCAGGACCCCGACCCCGACCACCCCGATGCCCCCCGGGCGACCTATCAACAGGATCTGTGGCACTACACCGTGGCCCGGATGGTCGACGCCTGCGTGGCCAACGGCATCCTGCCGTACTACGGACCCTTCGGCGACATCAAGGACACGCTCGCCTGCGAGGACCAGTTTCGCAACGCCTACCTGCTCGGCTGCGTCGGCGCCTGGAGCCTGCACCCGGTGCAGATCGATATCGCCAAACGCGTCTTCAGCCCCGACCCCGCCGACGTCGACCATGCCCGCAAGGTCATCGACGCCATGGGCGACGGCACCGGCGCGGTGCTGCTCGACGGCAAGATGGAAGATGACGCGTCGGTCAAGCAGTGCCAGGTGATTCTCGGGCTGGCCCACCAGCTCGCCGACCGCGACCCCGAGCTGGCTGCGGCCTACGGGTTCTAGAAGATCGAGGAACCGATTTCATGCTGAACGATGACCTGCGGCCCCGCCGCTCGGTGCTCTACATGCCCGGGGCCAACGAACGGGCCCTCGAGAAGGCCAAGTCGTTGCCGGCCGA
>JAYUBX010000180.1:0-5841 GCA_043740665.1 Candidatus Neomicrothrix sp. | reverse complement strand
GGCAAGGATGGTGCGGTCCTTGTAGGTGCCCGGCTCGCCTTCGGCACCGTTGACGACCACCGTCGATGGCATCACCGCCGAGGCGTTGGCTCGCACCGTGCGCCATTTGATGTGGGTGGGGAACCCGGCCCCGCCCCGGCCGCGGAGCCCGGCCGCTTCGAGTTCGTCGATCAGCGCCTCGGGTTCGACTTCGCCGGCGATCTCGAGGCCACGACCACCCCGACGTTTGACATGCTCGTCGAGCGAGCGAACCGGCTCAGGAGGCAGGACGCGATGCACCATGGTCATGAGGAGAACTCTTTCCTATCGGAGCGAGGACGGTCAGGCCGGGGGCACCCAACCAACAGGGGGCAGGGCGTACGGCCGCAACTTGACCAGGCGGCCGCGATCCTCATCGTAGAGCAGGGCATGTGACCCTCTCAGCGTGGTGGCATAGGTGCTGTCGAGCAGGGCGATCGAATCATCGTGGTCCAGGTGACTGCCCACTCGCAGACCGAACTCGCGCAGCGCGTCCGGCCCCAGCCGGCGGTGCAGGATCTCGAGCGTGTCACAGCAGGCCAGCGTATGGACCCCCACCTCGGGTCCGTCACGCAGGATCGCCGTCAGCACCTGCACCGGGTCGAGCAGGTCCGGCCCCGCCGACCGCTGATCGGTGGAGCTCGCCTCGAGCTCGTGGGCCCGGCCCAGGCCGTTGATCACGAGCAGACGAGGCGGCCCGTTCACCTCGCCACTGACCAGCCGATCCTGCACGACCCGATGGACGACATCGAGGATCTTGGTCAGGTTGCGCCGACGGCCGACGTGCACGGTCGATCGCTCACCCAATCCGACGAACAGCCCACCGAAGCCAGCCTCGGGTGGCAGGAAGTCGACGACCCACACCTCGAGCGCGCGGTCATGAACGATCGCTGCCGTCGCCACCGCCCCGTACAGGGCTCCCGGCCCGATGCCGGGATCGTCGCTGACCACGATCAGATTGGCCCCCTCCTGGCGCCGAAGGGTGACCTCGACCGGCGCCCCGAGGCCCACCGGTTCACCCAGCCACAGGCGCGGGTTGCGCCGCAGCTTGCGTCGATCGGCGTCGCCGGTCAGTTGGCCCAGCGGAGCCAACGGCAGCTCGCCGCCGCGATCGCCACGCACGACCTGAGGGCGGGCGACGAACCCGCCGGCGGCGGCCTTGCCGGTGAGCGCCCGCACCGTCACCGCCCGCTGATGGTCGGTGGTCGAGGCGACCCGGAACCAGGTCGCTTGGTCGACCTGGCTGCCCCCGGCTGCTCTCGCCGCGGCGCTACCTGCTCCCCCACCGACGGCTCGCCGCACGATCGTCGCCTCGCCCAACCGGTCGGGAATTCCGCGCTCGTCGAGGTCACCGACTCGTACGAGGATGGCGAACTGGTCCGGCAACTGGGCGAGCAGGGCGTCGGCGTCGGTGGGCGAACCCCGGTCGGCCAGCAGCAGGTGCACCCCGAGGGCCGGGCCCTCCGCGGCCAGTCGAGCCAGCAGACGATGGGCCGAGGTGGCCGTCGTGTCGTCAGCCGCGAACAGTTCACCCACGCCGTCGATCGCCACGAGCAGCCGCGGCAACCGCTCACCGGTGCGAGCGCGATGACCGGACAACCCGAATCGCTGGGTGCCCGATACATCGAGCCGCACTCGCCGGCGATCGACGATGGCGTCGCAGGCCTCGAGCACCGACAGGCCCAGCTCGCGCTCGGCTTCGCTCGCCACCAACCGGGCGTGAGGCAGACCTTCGTCACCGAACGCGGCGAAGGGGGCGCGATCGCCCAGTCCCACCAACAGGACCTGGCACTCCTGCGGCGGGTAGGCCACGACGACGGCATCGACCAAGGTGCGCAGCAGGTCGGATACCCCGGCATCAGTCGGCCCGGTCACGACCAGCCCCGCATGGTCTTCGTCGAACCACGGTGAGACCGGCACCCGACCATCGGTTCGGCCGATCGGTGCGCCGATGCCCGTGGTGGCATCGGCGCTCCACCAGGTATCGGGGTCGTCGGGATCGACGGGCGTCGCCGTCACCGGTAGGTCGTCTCGAATCTGGCGCCGGTCGACCTCGGTCACCAGGGCGAAGATCGCCGCCAGGGTGATCGGGGCCCGAGCCACCGCCCGGCCCTGGGTGCCGGTCTCGCTGATGATCCGTTCGTAGATGCCCGGCGGCCCCGATCCGAGCGCGGCGCCAGCCCCCGAGCCGGTTCGGAAGGCCAAGAGCGGAGGGTTGTCGGGCCGCACCGCCCAGACACCGGCTCGGGCCGACTCGGTCACCAGGCCGTCCGCCGTACTTCGCACCGAAGGCATCGCCGGCAGGGCCTTGTCGGCGTGGACCGAAGAACGCGACCGGGGCGCCTTGACCACGATCGTCGTCACGCCGCATCGAGGCCCGGATTCGATGAGCGCCCGCAGCAGCGCGGTCGACCGAGCGTTGAATCCGGCGGGATGATCGACCACGACGAGGTAGCGATAGGGCTCGACGACCTCGCCGATCGCCTCGTGATAGTCGTCGAGGGTGGGATAGCGACCCTGGAGGCAGTGCTGGATGACCCGCTCGACGTGATGGCTGAGCCGCACCAGCTCGTGTTCGATGTCGTCCTCGTCGACCAGGGCGCCAGCACCCACCAACGTCGGGTCATAGTCGGCGAGTGAGAGGAACGGCGCAACCGTCTCGCCCATGACCTTGGCGTCGATCAGGCTGAACCGGGCCACGCCCCCGGGCAGCGCGGCCAGAATCCGCAGCACCAGGGAGCGCACACCGTCGACCGCCAGCTCACGATGCGGACCGCTCTGGATCATCAAGCCCGGGCCACAGGTGGCCCGCATCAGCAACGGGATCGGTGTATCCGGCAGGCGACGGTTGACGTGCACCCCGACGCGCACCCATCCGCCGGGGCGATCGGGTGGCGACCAGGCATCCCAGCCGGGGTCAGCCCACGAGCGCGCCGCCAGCGGAAGCGCCTGCTCCAACATCTGCAGATCGCGTTGGAGCACACCAAGACCGATCTCGAAACTGGCCCGCGCCTCGGTGCCTTCGGCATCGAGATCGTCATCGGTGCGCGCCAGCAACTGCTGACGGGTCGCGTCGGCCTGCTCGGCCAGCTTGGCCAGGGCGACGCCGGCCTCACTGAGCAGGCGGGCGATCTGGGGCAGGCGGATCGCTCCCGTGATCCCTCGGGCCGCCTTGAGCTCGCTTTCGATGGCCGCCATCTGGTCAGCCAGACCCTCGACGGTCACCGACAATGGCGGTGCCGGGGCGTAAACCGGCGAGATGGCCACTTCGAACTCGGCCAGGCGAGCTTTGTGGGCGGCGATCTGTCGAGCGTGCGACTGCATGCGGGCCAGACGGTCGGTGGTCTCCTCGACGGCCTCCTGTTGCCGCTGCCAATCCTGCTCGATCCGCAGCCGGTCCTGGTGCTGGTCGGCCTCGAGCCCTTCAACGTCGGCCTCCAGCGTGGCGACCAGCAGCGCCGCCCGATCGAGCAGCTGCTCGACGAACTCGATCGGATCGACCACGGCGTGATCGCCGTCGGTCAGCTCGTCGGCCACGCGCTTGGGCAGCGAGGTCAGGGTGTCCGCAGTCGGCGGGTCAGCCATGGCGTGTGCACAGTTCACCCATCCCCTGAGCTATCGGCACGGGTAGGCCGCCAGACAAGGAAGAAGCAGGCCCTATGGCCCAGATGATCGGTGGCGGCGCGCCCCGTCAGGTCAGGTCAGGTCAGGTCAGCCAGGATGAGCCACCACGACGCCAGGCCGTGTTCGCACCAGCCGTCGGGGGTCACCAGACACTCGTCGGGGCAGCGACACACCCCGTCGGCGACCCACTCGGCCAGCGTGTCGTCATCGGGCGGAGCCCAGCCGCTGTTCGACTCGAACCACGCGTGGGCGTTGCGCATCGCGGTTGGGGCATCGAGTCGAAGCGGCTCCACCGGCCGGCCGGTCAGAAGTAGCCGGCCATCAGCTCGTGCGACCAGGCCGGCTGGCGCACCTCGCCGCGAGCGCCGAACTCGACCAGATGCGGCTTGGTGTCGATCGCCGGCGTGCCTTCGAAGGCGTCGAGGCCACGAACGCGAATCGCTCGATCGTCGACCCCGAGCACCTCGCGTGTGGACAGGCCGATGCGATTCGGGCGGTTCTTCACTCGCTGGGCGAACACGCCGACCTCGGGCCACGCGGGATTGCCTCGCAGCCGCCGGGTACCGGTGTGCACCGATTCGGGCTCGACCTGGTCGAACACGGACAAGACCTCGATGTGGCTGAACGAATCGAGACCGGCGATGGCCTCGACCCCGAACCGTGCGTCGAGGGCAATCGCGGCGGTGACGGCGTCCCACTCGTCGTCGAGTCCGACCACTACGCCACGGCCGGCAGGATCTTCTGGGTCACCTTCTGGACCGCATCGGCACCCACGCCGTTGGCGGCCGTGATGTAGTACACGAAGATACCCACTGCTGTGGGAGTGCCGCTCAACGTGCCGTTCGGATCCAGCGTGAGTCCCTTGGGCAGCTCACCGGCGGACGCGAAATAGGTGGGAGTCGGAGCGCCACTCGCGTGGAAGACATGCTGGTAGGGCGCGCCGGCGCGCCCGGGCGCCACCTTGAGGGCCGGCACGCGGAAGAAGGGGGCCAGCGTGGTCACGGGGGTAGAGCGGATCTTGGCCGGCCCCGCATCGAGCGTGCAGTGGGCGTGGTTGACCGATCCACCGGAGCTGTAGGCGTAGTCGTAGTCGATCGACATCAACACATAGTCGACGAACCCACCGAGACCCGTTCCGATGAAGTCCTGATGCACGATTGGGAACGAGACGGCCGAGTGAACCACCGGGTAATCGGCCGTGGGCTGGGTGATCGCGATCGGGCCCGACGGCGACGCCGAGCCGAAGATCGTGTAGTTGGAAGTCAGCGAGAACCCGTAAATGATGGTTGGCGTCGGGCTGAGGCCAACAACCCGGGTACGGAACGCCGCGTGGTAAGTGTGTCCGCTCAGGACGGACGTCGGGGCGCTGACCGAGACCACTGCTGTCGTGTGGATGCCCGATGTGCCCGGCACATCGCAGGAGATCGCCAAGGTAACCGGGAGCGCGCTACTCGCTGGGGCCGTGGCGACGATGGCCGATGCGGCAAGCAGGCAGCTGACGGTGGAGCCGACAGCCAGTCGGCCTAGAGGTGAACGCATACGTGCTCTCCCTCCACCGGACCAGTGGATACCGGTCACTTGCCGGGTCCCCGGGCCCCGCCACCCTAGCGAAACGGCCGTCGGCAAGTCGCTGAGAGTGATCGAATCGATCTCCTGACCACGTCGCCTGGCCGCGTCGCATGGCCGCCCGCACCTTAGGCTGCATCCACCGTCCGACGGATGAGAGGTCCACCATGACCGTGACGTTCGAGCTGACCGATACCGACCTGACCGACGCGGAGCTCACCGATCTGGCTCTCGCCGCCGACCCCGATCAGCCGTTCGACGCCGACGCCGAGCCATGGGGCCCGGGCCGATCGAGCAGTCCCGGCCTCCTGCCCGACTGGTACATGCCCGGGCCGACGAACCGCAACCACCAGCGGTGGCAGGTCGCCGTCGTCGTGGTGGTCATCGCCGCGTTTTTGTTGATCAACGCGCTCGGCCTGTGCATCACCTACGGCCATCTGGTTCCGGCCTGATCAAACCACCCGGTGCAGGGTGTTGTGGTCAGTGTGGGGAGAGGGCTCGGTGAACTCACGCATGGCCAGCGTGGTGTTCTCGGCGTAGGACCATGAGCCGTCGTCGTTCACGGTGATGGTGACCTCGTAGCGGACCGTGCTGGCCGCACCGTTCAGGTAGAGGTTCTCGCTGATGCCATAG
>JAYUBX010000179.1:0-3038 GCA_043740665.1 Candidatus Neomicrothrix sp. | reverse complement strand
CGCGACTGCTCCGGCACCTCGGTCAGCGATGGGTCGACGACGACCCGGTCGCCAGGCTTCACCAATGTGACGTCGGCGCCGACGTCGATGACCGTCCCGCCCACGTCCATGCCGGCGATGTGCGGGTAGGTGAATCCCGGGAGTTGGTACCAACCGTTGCGCTGGACGACGTCGAGGTGATTCAGCGCCGTCGCCGCGACCTCGATCACGACATCACGCCGGTCGGGCAGCGGATCGCCGATGTCCGCGTACTCGAGAACCTCTGGCCCGCCGGACCGGTGGTACTGCAGCGCCTTCATCGCTGGCAACCGCTCATGACACTGCCGCCGCGGCGACGATCGTGTGGTCGGCCGTCAGAACGTCGGCTTCGAGTGTCGGGGCGCGACGGTGATGATCGGTGGCCGCCTGGTAGGCGACGGCGATGGCCAGGCAGGTCTCGTCGGCCCACGGGCGGGCGACGATCTGCATTCCGATCGGCAGGTCGCCGTCACCGAAGCCGATCGGCACGTTGACCGACGGCAGACCGGTGACGTTCCACAGCGCCATCGTCCTGGCGGCGACAACCCGCGGCAGCATCGCCGCGAGTTCGTGGTCGGCAGCTGTCCAGTCCATCGTCATATCCCCGTGCGGATCAGTTCGGTCCCACGCGAGTTCACTACGTGAGACCGCGGACGAATGGGCGGGTCAGCGCGCTCGGTTGGCGACCTCGATGGGCGAACAGCAGCATCGTCGTGAGCGCCATGGCGTACGGCAACGTTGCCAGCAGTTGCGGGTTGACCGTGTGGCCGAGCGCCGGAAGTGCGAAGCGCAGTGCGTCGAAGAAGCCGAACACGACGGCAGCGCCGACGGTACCTTTCAGCGTCCAGCCTCCGAGGATCACTGCCGCCAGTGCGATGATCCCACGACCGGAAACGCCGTCAGCGCCGAACGAACCGACTTGGCCAATCGTCAGGTAGGTACCGGCGACACCGGAACACAAGCCGCAGAAGTACACCGACTGACGGCGACGTTTGTTGACGTCGATGCCGGATACGTCGACAGCCTGGGGACTTTCCCCGACGCTGCGGACCTCGAGTCCCCACCTCGTGCGGTACACCAGCCACCACGCGAACGGGATCAGCGGAAAGAGCAGATACAGCAGCCAAGTCTGGCCGAACAACGCGCCGCCGACGAGGGGGATACGCGACAGCAGTGGGATCTTGATCGCGCCGGCCTTCGTGACGGTGGGGTTGATCTTGGCGTTGAGATAGGCGGTGAGGCCGACGGCCAAGACGTTGAGCGTCAGGCCGACGACGAACTGATTGGAGCCGAGGCGGTGCGACATGTTCGCCTGGATCAACGAGACGAGCAATCCGCCGAGCATCCCGAAGACCAGCCCGATCCAGACACTGTGCCCGAGGTACGACCCGATTGCGGCAGTGAACGAGCCGGTCAGGATCATCGCCTCGACGGAGATGTTCATCGTGCCGGCCTTCTCGGCGACCCACTCGCCGGTGGCGGCGAACACCAACAGGGCGGCGAAACGCACCGTCGAGCCGTACATTGTGCTGGAGGTCAGTACGTCCCCGATGGCGCCGGCGAAGGCGATCATGCTGCACCTGCCCTTCCCCGACGATGGTTCTGAAGTGCCTCGACCGCCGGGGGGATCAGTAGGGCGAGTACGAGCATCGCCTGCACCAAGTCAGCGATTCGTCGGTCAACGCCCGTGGCCGCCAGGAATCCGGACCCCGTCCGCAGGGCGGCGAAGACGAAAGCCATCAAGATCGCCAGCAATGCACGTCCGCGGGCGAGGAGGGCGACGAGCAGCCCCTGCCAACCGATGTTCGAGGAAATGGCTGACGTGAATCGATCGCCGGCGATACCACCGGTGAGCCACAGACCGCCGGCGAGTCCGGCGGTCATCCCGGAGATGATCAGGGTGGCGCCACCGAAGGCGGCGGCGGAGACGCCTGCCCGTCGCGCGGTGCGTTCGTTGAGGCCGAGCATCCTCAGCCGGAACCCGACGGTGGTGCGGGTGAGCACGAAGCCGACGATGGCGGCGATCGCCAGGGCAACGACGACACCCCATGTGACCGTGTTGCCGAAGAGACGAATTACGGGCATGTGTCCGCTGGCCGGCAGCGGCTCGCCGTTGTTCGTCCGTGTCTTGTTCACCGTCGCCAGCAGCAGCCACTTCTTGGTGAGACCGAAGGTGGTGATCTGGAAGGCGATGTAGACGAGCAGCAGCGTCGACATCACCTCCGGCACCTTACGGGAGAATTTCATCAACGCGGCGAGGCCGGCCCACAACCCTCCGATCACGGCGGCGGCAAGCAACGACACGGTGATCAGCAACGGACCGGGGAGGTCCAGCCGGGTGGCGAAGTACGCCGTCGCCGCCGCGCCGAGGAGCAACTGTCCCTCCTGGCCGATGTTCGTCAGGCCGGCCTTGGAGACGACGATCGTTCCCATCGCCACGCCGAGCAGCGGTGTCGCGGTCGAGATCGTCAATCCCCAAGCGCCCGGCGACCGCACGCTTCCGTCAAGCAGCGCCGAGAACACCTTTGCCGCCGAACCGCCCGTCGCCGACACGACGACGGCGCACAGTCCGAGAGCGACGGCGATACACGTCGCGTAGGTAGCGATCATCCAGAGGGAACGCACCAGCCTGTCGTTGCTGCGCCGACGGGCCGGACCGATGGCCGCAGGCTCGCAACCGGCGTCCATCGCTGCGGCGGTCACGCGGCCATGCCTCCGAGCAACATGCCGAGACGTTCGAGGTCGATGTCGTCGCGCCTCATCTCCCCAACGATCCGTCCGGCGTGGATGACGCAGACCCGATCCGACAGGGTGAGCACCTCTTCGAGTTCGGTGGAGATCAACAGGATTCCGACACCGTCGCGAGCAGCTCGGCGCAGCCGTTCGCTCATATATTCGATGGCGCCGACGTCGAGGCCGCGCGTCGGCTGGGCGGCGACGAGTACCCGTGGATGAGCGGACAGCTCACGGGCAAGAACGACTCGTTGCTGGTTGCCGCCCGACAGCGAACGCATCGGCGC
>JAYUBX010000178.1:0-3282 GCA_043740665.1 Candidatus Neomicrothrix sp. | reverse complement strand
ACGCGAAGTTCTCTGTTCCAGCCACCGAATCAATGGCAAGATGGCCGCTTCACAACGGAATATGTCGCCCTTGTGGCGCCCGACCGCTCCCCGGATGGGAGTAGGAGACTGATACCCGTGGCCCAACACGCCGACCTTCTCGCCCGGCACCGCCGGGTGATGCCTGACTGGCTGGCCCTCTACTACGACGAGCCGATCCAGCTCGTCGATGGCCAGGGCCGCCATGTGGTCGACGGCGAGGGCCATCGCTACCTCGACTTCTTCGGCGGGATCCTCACCACCATGACCGGGTACAACGTGCCCGAGGTGGTCGACGCGATCCGCGAGCAGGCCGGCCGCATGCTGCACACCTCGACGCTGTATCTGATCGAGCCCATGGTCGAGCTGGCCGAGCAGATCTCCGCGCTGTCCGGTCTGCCCGACGCCAAGGTGTTTTTCGCCACCTCGGGCAGCGAGGCCAACGAGGCGGCGCTGCTGCTGGCCTCGACCGCCCGGCGCAGCAACCAGGTGCTGGCGCTGCGCAACAGCTACCACGGTCGGTCGTTCGCCACCATGGGCATCACCGGCAACCGCGGCTGGTCGGCGTCCAGCCTGAGCCCCTTCAACGTCAGCTACGTGCAGAACGGCTACCGGTTCCGCAGTCCGTTTCGGGCCTACGACGACGACGCCTTCATCCAGGCTTGTGCCGCGGACCTGCGCGACATCATCGAGACGACCACCGCCGGCGACGTGGCCTGCATGATCGCCGAGCCGATCCAGGGCGTCGGCGGCTTCACCGTGCCACCCGACGGGTTCTTCGCCGCACTGAAGCAGGTGCTCGACGAGTACGGGATCCTGTTCGTCAGCGACGAGGTCCAGACCGGCTGGGGTCGCACCGGCGAGCACTACTGGGGCTACGAGGCCCACGACATCCAGCCCGACATGCTCACCTTCGCCAAGGGGCTGGGCAACGGCCTGTCCATGGCCGGAGTCGTGGCGTCGGGCGAGTTGATGGACGGCGTGACCGCCAACTCGATCTCGACCTTCGGCGGCAACCCGCTGGTCTGCGCCGGTGCGCTGGCCAACCTCAAGTACGCCCTCGACCACGACCTGCAGGCCAACGCCCTGTCCACTGGCGGCCGGCTGATGCAACACCTGGTTCCGTTGAGCGACAAGTTCGACGTGGTCGGCGAGGTGCGGGGCAAGGGCCTGATGATCGGCATCGAGTTGGTTGGGGTCGACGGGCGCACGCCCAACCCGGCCGCCGCGTCGCGAGCCATTGAGCACGCCCGCACCGCGGGTCTGCTGATCGGCAAGGGTGGTCTCTACGGAAACTGCCTGCGCCTCGCTCCGCCGTTGAGCTTGACCATGGACGAAGCCGACGAAGGCGCGGCCATCCTCGTCGACGTCCTGACCACGGTGAACCAGGAAGAAGACACGTCATGACCGATAACGAGCCGACCACCGTCGACCACTGGCTCGACGGCAAGGCGTGGCCCGGGGCGTCGTTCCGTACCAGCCCGGTGTTCAACCCGGCGACCGGGACCGTCACCCGTGAGGTGCGGATGGCCTCGGCCGCCGATGTCGACGCCATCGTGGTCTCGGCCACGGCGGCGGCGGGCGAATGGCGGCGCACCTCGCTCACCAAGCGGGTGCAGGTGCTGTTCGCCTTCCGCGAACTGGTGGCCCTGCACCAGGCCGACCTGGCCCGGCTGATCACCGCCGAGCACGGCAAGGTGTTCAGCGACGCCATGGGCGAGGTCGGTCGGGGCCTCGAGGTCGCCGACTTCGCCTGCGGGATCCCACACCTGCTCAAGGGGGGCTACAGCGAGGGCGTCTCGACCGGCGTCGACGTGTATTCGATCCGCCAGCCGGTGGGCGTCGTCGCCGGCATCACCCCGTTCAACTTCCCGGCCATGGTGCCCATGTGGATGTTCCCGGTGGCGATCGCCTGCGGCAACGCCTTCATCCTCAAGCCCAGCGAGCGCGACCCGTCGGCGTCGATGCTGCTGGCCGAGCTCTGGCAGCGCGCCGGCCTGCCCGACGGGGTGTTCAGCGTCGTGCACGGCGACAAGGTCGCCGTCGATGCGATCCTGCATCACCCCGATATCGCCGGCGTGAGCTTCGTCGGGTCGACGCCGATCGCCCGGTACGTCTACGAGACGGCGGCCCAGGCCGGCAAGCGGGTGCAAGCGCTTGGCGGCGCCAAGAACCACATGATCGTGCTGCCCGATGCCGACCTCGATGCCGCGGCTGATGCCGCCGTCAGCGCGGGCTACGGCTCGGCCGGCGAGCGGTGCATGGCCATCTCCGTCGTGGTGGCCGTCGACCCCATCGGCGACGATCTGGTCGGCCGCATCGTCGGCCGCATCGACGGCCTCAAGATCGCCGACGGTGCCGAACCCGACACCGACATGGGCCCGGTCATCACCGCCGCCCACCGCGACAAGATCGCCGGCTACATCGCGGCCGGTGCGGCGGCGGGAGCAACCGTCGTGGCCGACGGACGCGACCTGGTGGTCGACGATCGCCCGGACGGGTTCTTCATCGGGCCGACCCTGCTCGACCACGTCTCGACCGACATGACGGTCTACACCGACGAGATCTTCGGACCGGTGCTCACCGTCGTGCGGGTCGGGTCGTACGACGAAGCGGTGCGCCTGGTGAACGAGAACGCCTACGGCAACGGGGTGGCCCTGTTCACCCGCGACGGTGGCTCGGCCCGGCGATTTCAGTTCGAGGTCGAAGCCGGCATGGTGGGCATCAACGTGCCCATCCCGGTGCCGATGGCCTACTACTCGTTCGGCGGCTGGAACCAGAGCCTGTTCGGCGACACCCACATGCACGGCACCGAAGGCGTGCACTTCTACACGCGCGGCAAGGTCATCACCTCGCGTTGGCCCAACGCCGTGACCGACATGCCGGCCACCGGCGCGCCGAGCGCGCGGCCCGACCTGGGCTTCCCCACCAACGTCTGATCTCGAGGAGAACCATGAGCGACGCCACCGTCGACCCAATGCCTGAACCGACTCCGATGCGGATCGGCGCCGATCGGGTGACGACCGATGCCACGGCCGACGTGCGCTCACCGTTCAACGGTGAGGTGGTCGGCCGGGTGTCGGTCGGTACCGAGGCCCATCTCGACGCGGCCGTCGCCGCCGCTCTGGCGGTGCATCGGGCGGGTCCTCCGCCGGCGTTCGAGCGCGCCCGAGTACTCGATCGTGCCGCCGAGTTGCTCGAGGCCCGTGCCGAGGACTTTGCCCAGACCATCTCGCGTGAGTCGGCCAAGCCCATCAAGACCGC